>CANESK010000114.1 GCA_947441075.1 Verrucomicrobia subdivision 6 bacterium | reverse complement strand
TGTCGATCCTAGAGAATGAGAGGACAGGGGCGAGGGCGTCGTTGGGAGAGTAGAAAGTGAGGTTTTCGATGGTAGCACTTTGAAGTTCGGAATTGGATTCACCAGAGGGCTGGGGGCCGAGGCGAACATCGGTAAAAAGGAGTGGGGTGGTATCACCGAGGCGGAGCGGGGTGGGGGGGATGCCGGGTCCGAGATTATCGAGCTGGAGAGTGGAGTTTTCGATGAGAAGACGCGCGATACGCAGGGGAAGGCTGTATTTGGAGGGGGCGGAGTGGGTTTCGAATCGGCTGAGCCAACCTTCGGCACCGTAGAGGCGGACCTCGGAAATACGTCCAAGAAAAAGGGATGGGTCGATTTTAACGGCGAGGGCTTGAACTTGAATCGCTTCTCCGTACTGAATACCACGAATTTCGAGGTAGCCGTAGCCGCGCCAGAGGGCGGAGGAGAAGCTTGCGGGGGTGTTGGTAAGAAACAGAGCGATGTGCAGGGGTACGGTGGGAAGAGCGATGAAAGTGAGAAGAACGGCAAGAAGGACAAAAAAGGAGTGGCGGCGCATCGAATCGACTTTAGGCACAAGTTAGAAGATGGGGAGGATGGAAGTGGCGGTAGGAAAGATGGTGGGTAGTGGAGGGGTGATCGACCCGAGTGGTTCTTTGGTGGTAGGGTGGGGAGGTGAGATCCATTTTGAGAAATATCCTCGTGGTGGGAGGGGTTGGTCTGTTGGTGGGGTGTGCCACAGTGCGACTGGATACGCCTGAGCCTTTGAAAGTGGATATTAATATGAAGGTGGATGTGGAGCAGAAGGGCGGGACGGCGGGAAAAGTGGAGATGACAACCTTAAGTGCGGGCGAGGAGAGGCGGATGCTTTCGCATCAGGTGCAGGAGTTAAAAAATGATCATAAGGTGGGAGAGGGGAGGGATGGTCTGCTGGTCTTAAAGGAGATGCCAAAGGATCAGGCTTACATTGATTATGCTAAGACAGTGGTGGCGAAGGAGAATGGGGCACGGGAAAAGTTATTTGCAGAGAAGGCGCTGATTGAGAAAAAGAGTGAGGCGCAGTATGCGAAGGAGTTTGCCCAGAGAGTGCGGCAGGCAAGTTATCCTGGGGAGTGGATCCAAGAGGATGATGGGAAATGGAAAAAGAGGTAGTGGAAAGAGATTGGGGTGTAGGGAGTGAGGGAGTGAGGAGATGAAGCTAGAGGAGAAAGATTTGGTTGAGGAGTTTTCGCGATCGGGCGGGAGAGGTGGGCAAAATGTACAAAAGGTGGAGACGAAGGTGGTGCTAAGGCATATTCCGACTGGGGTCACGGTCGTGGCGCAAGAGGAGCGTTTTCGGGAAGCTAACCGAATCCGTGCAAGGAAAAGAATGGTGGCGGCTTTGCTTGAGCGGGAGAGAAGAATTCGGTTGGCGAAAGCAGCGGAGAGGTCGAAGGAGAGGAGTCGAAAAGCCAAGAGGAGTTGGGGTGCAACACGCGATTTGGTCGAAGGAAAAAGGCAACGGGCAAAAATTAAGGTGGGAAGGGGAAAGTGGCGGGAGGATGGGTGAGTGCGTGGCTGTATGTTTTAGAGTGCGGGGATGGTTCGTTGTACACGGGGTGGACGAATCGGCTAGAGAAGCGGTTATTAGCGCACGAGAAGGGAGTAGGGGGAAAGTTCACGCGGAGCAGGTTGCCTGTGCGGTTGGTGGCGGCGTGGAGAAAGCGAAGTGAGAAGGAAGCGAGGAGTGCGGAGGTTTATTTTAAGCAGTTAAGCCGTGGGGAGAAGATGGAGCGAGTGGGGCGTGCCTCAACGAAAAGTCTCCCCACTCGCGTCCGGGCACGAGTGGGGAAACGATCGGCTAATTAAGCTCCCGTTTTCTTAGCGGGAGTGCCTTTGGGATTGGCTTTCTTGGCCGAAGCGGCTGTAGCGCGTTCTTCGCGACTGAGGCGTCCGTCGCCGTCTTGATCAAACTTGGTGAGTTTCTCTTTTTGCATGGCCTGGAGATTTAATCGGCGGTTGGCTTTTTCCGACTCGCTGAGTTGGCCATTGCCATCGGTATCATATTTACCGTGGAGGCGACGGAACAGCTCTTGGCGGGCTTGGTCGGCGGTGGCCTGCTCTTCAGGGTCGATCTTGCCATTTTGGTTGGCGTCGAACCTTTTGAGTAGGTGGGCGGTTTTATCGGCATCCTGGCAGACCTCTGCCACGAGGCGATGGGTGGGATGGATCAGGGTGAAGGCGAGTAGGCCTAAGGCCAACGCGCCACGATGGGTTTTGAGTGATGTTGTCATGGAGGATATAACTGGGGATACGGGCAAAAGTTGCGGTACTTTTTGTGAAATTTGAAAATAGTTGTAAAAACCAGATTCATAGAGAGATAAGGATATCCTATGGTTCTGGGACGTGCTTTCGCACGTACTCCTCACGCAAAGTTCGCTAAGGATGGGGAGCCCCGATAGGAATCGGAATGAATCAGCGGCTAGCGCGGATAAACCATTCAGAACGTGGGCATCAGCGCACCGGCTAGGTTTTAACGGGCCAAGACACCAAGTTGGTCGCGGGCGCCGAGGGAGTGGGCGAGATGGGAGGGATCGGAGTGGCCGAGGAGGGCCTTGCGGTAGGAGGCTAGGAGGAGGACCGCTTCTTCAGGCGACTCTTCTAAAAGTTCGAGGCGGAAGTGGCGTAGACCAGTGGCGAGAAGTTGGGGGATATGAGAAGCGCCAGATTGGGGGCGTGCATGAAAGACGGTGTTACGGCAACCGACATCGGCACGGATGGGATGAGATTCGCCGACTCGATCACGAGCAGAAATTCGATGGCGATCACAAGGACGACCGCAGGTGAGGTGGTCTTTGCCTTCGGATAGAAAAGCGGCAAAGACGCAGTGTTCCATATGAAACATGGGGATGTGTTGGTGGAGGGTGAGCTCAAACCAAGCAGGTGGAGCTGAGCGAAGAAGCTCAAGCAGCTGGGTGATATCGAGATCGTAGCTGGGAGTGAGCCGTTGAAGTCCTTCTGAGA
>CANESK010000113.1 GCA_947441075.1 Verrucomicrobia subdivision 6 bacterium | reverse complement strand
GAGCAGGATGCGAAGGAGTTGTGGGCCAAAGGAACAGTTTTGAACGGGATCAAATGGTTAGGGTTGGATCTAGGGGAAGTTCCAAGCGGGTATCTGCCCGTGTTGGCGGATCGGTTGAAGAGAGAAGGAGAAGCAGTTCTATTTTTGATCGGGAAAGAGGGAGGGAAAGTGCCTTTGGTTGCGCTTTGCACGGGCGAAGCAGCGAAAAAAGTGCAGGCTGGAAAGATCGTCCAGGCTGCGGCTCTGGAAGTGGGTGGAAAAGGTGGAGGCCGGCCTGATATGGCGCAGGGTTCGGGAGTAGATGCGGCGGGAATTGGCAAAGCGTTGGCGGTGGTGGAGAAGATGGTGAAGGCGGCTCTGGGGGGCGGGGCATGAAAAAACCAGAGGGGGCGGATCGGATCGAAGAGGTGATTGCCGCCATGCGGAAAGGTCGGATGGTGATCATGACGGATGATGCCCAACGGGAAAACGAGGGGGATCTGGTGTTGGCGGCACGGAGTGTGACTCCTGCACTGATCAACTTCATGGCCCTAGAGGGTCGGGGTCTGATTTGTGCTCCGGTTTCACAGGCCCGGGCAGAGAAGCTGGGGCTGAGTCGGATGGTACCGAGGAATGAAGAAAGGTTTGGGACTGATTTCACCGTTTCGGTCGATGCGGCAAAGGGCATCACCACGGGGATTAGCGCTCATGACCGCGCGGCCACGCTTCGGGTGTTGGGCAAAGCGAGTCCAAAGTCGGAGGATCTTGTTCAGCCAGGGCATATATTTCCTGTGCGAGCCAAGGACGGGGGTGTGCTGGTTCGAGCTGGCCATACCGAAGCGGCGGTGGATCTATCAAAACTAGCAGGGTTGGGCGATGCAGCGGTGATTTGTGAAATTCTGAATCCGGACGGATCGATGGCGAGGTGGACGGATCTGATCGAGTTTAAAAAGAAGCACGGGCTGAAGTTGGGCACGATTCAGGATCTGATCGAGTACCGGAGGAGAAAGGAGCGTTTGGTGGTGCGGGAGCAGGTGGTGAAGTTGCCGACCGAGTACGGGATGTTTGATCTGTATCTCTACCGGACGGTGACGGATGGGAGTCATCACCTGGCCTTGGTGAAGGGAAAACCGAAAGCGAAGGATGCGGTGTTGGTCCGGGTGCATAGCGAATGCCTGACGGGGGATGTATTTGCGTCGAGGAGGTGCGATTGCGGGAACCAGTTGCACGATGCCTTGAGAAGGATTGCTCAAGAGGGAAAGGGAGTGCTGGTGTACATGAGGCAAGAGGGACGAGGGATCGGGTTGCCAGCAAAAATTCAGGCGTATCGCCTACAGGAGAAGGGTTTGGATACAGTAGAGGCAAATCGGAGGTTGGGTTTTTCGGCGGATTTAAGAGAGTACGGAATCGGGGCACAGATCCTGACCGACTTGGGTGTGAGAAGGATGAGGTTGCTGACGAACAATCCAAAGAAGGTTGTGGGGTTGGCGGGGTACGGATTGGAATTGGTGGATCAGGTCCCGATCAAAACAAAGCCGAATGCCCACAATCGAAAATATTTGGAGACAAAGAAAAAGAGAATGGGGCATCGGTTGTGAAAAAGGGAAAATTTATCATCGTGGTGGCCGATTATCACAAAAAGTATGCCGATGGAATGGTGAAGGCGGCGCGAGAGGTTTTTCACGGGCACAAGGTTGAGGAGGTTCGGGTGCCAGGAACATTTGAAGTGCCGCTTATGGTGAAGAGGGCTTTGAGGAAAAAGCCGGATGCGGTATTGGCGTTGGGTTTGGTGTGGCAAGGAGAGACGGCTCATGCGGATCTGATTTTGAAATCGGCCACCGAGGCACTGATGCGGATGATGATCGATACAGATATTCCTATTTTGCATCATCTGGTGGGAGTGAAGACAGAGAGGCAGGCGAGGGAGCGTTGTTTAGGGAAATTGAACCGTGGGAAAGAGGCAGCGGCGGCGGCGTTGCGGATGTGGAAACTGAAGGGGGTGGGTCGTGGCCGGTAAGCGCAGAGAGGGTAGGATTCTGGCGGCCCAGTTCCTTTATCAGCGGGAGGTGGGGACTTCGAGTATTCCACTGGATGAGGCTTTGAAAAATCTGTGGGAACAGACAGAGGCAAAGCCTGAGGCGTGTGCTTTTGCCGAAGGGCGAATTCGTGCGGTGATTGAGAAGCAGGCGGAGGTGGATATGGAGTTAAAGAAACTCGTTACGAATTGGGAGCCGGGGCGTATGGCTCCTGTGGATCGGGCGATTCTGCGGTTGGCATTATGGGAGATGAAATTTGCGGAGGACGTAGCACCGATTTCGGCATTGAATGAGGCGATCGAGGTGGCAAAGGCGTTGAGTACTGAGGAATCAGGAAAATTTGTGAACGGAGTACTGGACAAGGCAAGGCAGGGGTTGAGCAGACCCGAACGTTCGATTACTCCTTCTGGAACATAGGATTCGATAAGAATGAGGATTGGGTTGGATGAAAAGTGGATGGGGATTGCGGTAGAGTTGGCAAAACGGGCAGGGAATTCAACGAGGCCAAATCCACGTGTAGGTGCGATCTTGGTGAAAGGCGGGAGGATCGTAGGGGCGGGATATCATAGGAGGGCGGGTTTTCCGCATGCGGAAATTGAGGCCATTCAGCAAGCGGGGGTGAAGGCAAAGGGAGCGAAGTTGTTTGTGACGTTGGAGCCGTGTTCGACCTATGGAAGGACGCCACCATGTACCGATCGGATCGTGGCTTCCGAGATTCGTGAGGTGATTTACGGCGCAGGAGATGTGGATCGTAGGAATGCGGGAGGTGCGGAGCGAATTCTTTCCCGAAAAAAGATCCGAGTCGTGAAAGGGATATTGCGGGAGGAGTGTGAGAAGTTGAACGAGGATTACCGGCACTGGACGACGAGAAAAGAGCCATGGGTGATTCTTAAGTTGGCGATGACGCTGGACGGGTATCTGGTAGTGCCAGGGAAGAGGTGGGTGACTGGAGAGCCTGCTCGGGCGGAGGTTCAGAAGTTGAGGGCGGGGTGTGATGCGATCCTGGTCGGGGCGGAGACCGTGCGAAAGGACAACCCACAACTGACAGTCCGAAAAGTATTTCGACATTCTGCAGAATGTCGAAATGTCGGTGGAGAGCAGCCATGGCGAGTGGTGGTGACAAGGTCGGGCAAATTACCCAAGGGAGCGAATCTTTTC
>CANESK010000112.1 GCA_947441075.1 Verrucomicrobia subdivision 6 bacterium | reverse complement strand
CCCCTTGTGCATCTCAGTATCCAGAAAAGGCGGTTCCACTGCATTGATGATCACATCCACCCCTTTCAACTCATAGCCCACCGCCTTCGTCAGTGAATCCAATGCACACTTCGAGGCACAGTAGGCCGACGCTTTCGGCAGATGCTTAATCGGTGCACTGATATTCAAGATCCTCCCAAACCCACGCTGAATCATCCCTGGCAGAATCGCCCGGATCAGCAAATACGGTCCCCGAACATTCGTAGCCATAATCTTGTCCCACTCCTCAACTGGAAGATCCTGCACCGCTTTCAATCCAGTAATGATCCCAGCATTGTTGATTAAGATTTCAATCGGTCCAACCCTCTCCGCCATCTTCAGCCCTTTCTCGATCGATTTTACATCCGTCACATCTATCTCCACCGCCGTTCCCAGCCCTCCAGTCTTCGACACCTCTTCAGCGGTTTGCTGTATTTTTTCTTTTCGCCGTCCCGCACAAATCACCTTTGCTCCAGCCTGCCCTGCCGCTAGGGCTAGCGCCTTTCCCAGGCCCGATCCCGCCCCAGTGATCAGTATAACTTTATCTTTAATTTCCATATTTTTATCCTCCAATCAGTGCGGTGACCTTTGCCGTCGCCTCGTCCAAGACTTCACCGGGCACTTTAGCGATGAAAGCAGCCTTGCGATCTCTCCAGTCTAAACAGCGAAGCTGATCGCTCAGTACAAATCCTTGTATTTTGAGGCCTGCCGGAAGACTACATTCAAATGGATAGCCCTTTCCCTGGCTGGTGATTGGACAGATCAATGCCAAACCCGTCTTTCGATTATAGGAACCTGGGCTCAGCACCAGACCGGGTCGATGCCCCGACTGTTCCCGCCCTGCCTGTGGATTGAAATTTAGCCAGACCGCATCTCCTCGCTCGGGGACGTAGCGACCCGCCCTCACCAAACCTCATTCCCTCGAGAATTGCCCCAGTCGGTCTCCTGATGGAGCTGGTTTGTTTTGATATTCCGAATGAGATCCGTAGCCCGATAGAGAGGCTTAGCCGCCTGAATGGTTAGCTTATTTTCCGACAGGGAAAGCCGCAACGGATCCCCTTGCCGCAGCTTGATCTGGCGGGCAAACCCTGCCGGGATGCGCAAAGCCAAACTGTTGCCCCACTTTTGTAGCGCCACCTGCATGTATCTACTTTGAATCTACTTAACAATCTGTCAACTGCCATTCGCAGTATTTTACCGGGTCGGGCTGTTTTCTGCTTTTCGCATTTCGCTGTCCGCTTTTTCCGCCCCGCCCTCGATAGAGGGAGCGACCCCATTGGTTTCCGTCACTACCGCTGGCGGCGGGGTGGCAGGCATAGGTCTCGGATACGGCCACAAAATAAACTCACTCCGATCGAACCATGGCCCCGTCGGCATAAGAAAGGTAGACCCCGCCCACTCCACCCCAGGCTTCGAGTGAACGGGGAAAAATCCCGTCGCTCCCAGCAACGCCGCCTGCTGCGATGGAGCCAAGAGAAATTCACAAAACCGGTAGGCCATCTCTTTTCTAGAAGAACCTTCAGGTACAGCCATTACCTCGAAATCCACCAACGTCCCTGTGGGTAGTGCCGACCACCGAATCAGCCCGCCCCCCGCCTGCGGATCCAAGATTAATCTCCACGAAGGCAAGTAAGAGAAGTTAACTTGCCCATCCTTCAATCCGTTCCAGCACTCCTCTTCCGTTGCTAATTTTCCAACCAACGAAGCCTCAACCTGCTGTTTGGCAATTGTCCGAGCACTCTCCCCTCCCAGATTGACCGACCGGTTCTGACTTTTAATCCAAATCGCTGCCATCATATCGGTGTCTTTAGGAAAAATGGCCCCAGGCTCACTCACCCAGCGGAGCACGGGCGCCATGGCCGCTTTAGGATTTGTTCCCACCGCCACTCTTTTCATAAAAAACCATGGGCTAATTCTCCACGGCCGACTCTGAGATCCCCTCGGATCAAAGGCCTGGCCACGATAGACAGGGTTCACTCCATCCAGAGGAACCTTTCCCGTCAAATCTGACCAAGGCACCGACTTTCCTAACTCAGAAAAGGATCGGGCTTTGAGCAGATAAACATCTCCGTCGCTCGGCCAAGTTCCGTCCGCGTTCCGAGCCAAGGTTCGTAGATCCACTTTTAGATAACCAGCTCCACTCGAAAAAGTATCCAGCCACAGTTGCGGGATCGCAGGCCCCTCCTGATATACCACTAGTTTCGCGGGGAGCTGGAAAATCGAGCTTGGCGCAGACGGCATGGGAAGCCTGTCTGCTTCTAACCCCTTAGGTTTCAGCCACTGACCCAGCCCAAATCCTAATCCCACTGCAACTAAAAGCCCCAGCCCAATTAGCCCGGGCATCCGCGACTCAGGCTTATTTTCCGTGGGCTCCATAGCAACTACCTTCTCTGAAAAGTTGTCTGCGGGAAAGCCACAAGGTTGTCTCACCCGACACTTCTGCCCATAATCTCGTGATGGAAAAGTCAGCTCAAAAGATCGAGCTCTGGATGGAGCAACTTAGGCGGATGCGAGAGATGCAGTACGCCTACCATAAAAAGTTTTTCCACGGCCTCTACCTCTTTCTCGTGCTGGTGGTTGGTTGCCTTCTTTGGGATAGCCCAATCTCTCTGGCTCTTGTCCCACTCCTCGTCATCACAGCTGGAACCCAGTCCTGCTTCTACCTTCATTTTGTAGATTTCGCCCGTATTCACGCTCGTTTTGTCGAAGGTCGCCTGAATAAAGTTCTGGGCAATTCAGCCTTGGTAGGATCCGAAATCGAAGACCTCTATTTCTATCCCGTCGACGCTCCCAAAGTCGGTGGCTTCGTCCCCTCCGCCCCACTCCGCTTCTTCAGCTTCTTTACCCTACACTGGACTCTTGTCTGGCTCGGCCTAGCCACCTTTGCTCTCTGGCGCCTTCTCCCCATGATGGGCCCTTGTGGCCGCCACTACCTTTGGCTACTCGGCCTCTGGGGCGGTCTAAACTTTATCTATCTCGCCTGGTTTTTTTATAAGGCCAGCGATCGTCATGGGATGGACTCTCTTCTGAAAAAGAGTTCGTAACTATTTATGTCGGCTTGCGACATCTCCATCGTAACCCCGGTTTTTAATTCAACTCGCTGGATTGATCTGTGCATTCGCTCAGTCAGGAATGCCCTGCAGGGCCAAAGCTATGAACATATCGTTG
>CANESK010000111.1 GCA_947441075.1 Verrucomicrobia subdivision 6 bacterium | reverse complement strand
GGATGCGACGGCGATTGGCCGTGGGAAGACAGGGAATGAGACGTATTTGAGGGGTTTGTTGGAGGGATGGAAGAAGGTGAAGCCCGAGGGGATTGAGCTTTGTCCGATTTTCAGTGAGGAGGGGAAGGAGGAGGCGAAGGGATGGGGGGGAGGCAGGATTTTACCGAAGTGTGGATTTTTGAGAAGGCACACGGTGGAATTGCCGAAGGCGAGGTCGGAGCTGAAGGCGGATCTTTTTCACGGGGTGTACTGGATGAGGCCGTGGGAAAAGGAGCCGTTTGTTTTGACCATTCACGACATTTCTTTTGCGGTGCATCCAGATTGGTTTCGGGTGGGGGAAGCAGCGTTTTACACGAGGATGGTGAGGGCGGCGGCAAAGCGAGCGCAGAAGGTGATCACGGTTTCCGAATTTTGCCGAACGGAGATGATGGAGCGGTGGGATTTGCCGGCGGATCAGGTGGAGGCGACGTATGAGGCCGCGAGAAAAGTCTTTAAGCCAGGAAAGAAAAAGCAGGCGGGAGCGCCGACGCTTTTATTTGTGAGTGCGATTCATCCGCGAAAGAATTTGGGGCGGCTGCTTCGGGTGTGGGAGAGGTTGCGGAGTGGTCGATTCCCTGACCTGCGATTGAGGGTGGTGGGGCCAGCGGGTTGGTCGGCGGGGGAGGAGGTGAGGCAACTGAAGAAGGCAGTGAGGGGTGGAGGGGTGGTGTGGGAGGGGGCGCAAACGGAGGAGCAGTTGCGGCAGGCGTATGGAGAGGCGACGATGCTGGTGTATCCGTCGTTGTATGAGGGGTTCGGGTTGCCGCCGGTGGAGGCGATGGCGTGTGGGTGTCCGGTGGTGTGTTCGAAAGAGGGCTCGTTGCCTGAGGTGTGCGGTGGGGCGGCAGAGTATTTTGATCCGCGATCGGAAGAGGAAATGATGGCGGCAGTCGCTTTGGTGCTGGGGAGTACAAGCAGGCGGGAGGAGTTGAGGCAAGCGGGGTTGGTGAGGGCGGGGGAGTTTTCTTGGGCAAGGATGGCGGAAGAGACGGCGGAGATTTATCGGAGGGCGCGCGGGGCTATTACTCACGCGAAGCCCCGACGCTGGCCGGGGTAAAGCCGCAAAGCCCCGACGCTGGCCCCGACCGAATCGGGGCAGGTCGGGGTAGAGACGCTAATTTGGGAGAGTAAGAATTTAGTTTTGAGGGTTGAGGGTTTTGGGGTGATGAACCGTTAAGGCTGGGGTCCCGCGTTCGTGGGGCGGGTGGCCCTACTACGCTCCTAACCCGCTTCGCGGAGGAGCTGCGAAGGGCGCCCGTAGCGGGCGGGTGGGGTCTGGCTTGCGGTTGGGTGGGGGTGGGTAATAGGATGGTGCTATGTCACAAAAGGGCGATGTGGAGGTGGGATCGAGTCTGCCTGCGCAGTGGCGGTCGCGAGGACTTTGGGTTGAGGGATTGGTGGCGTTGGTGGTGGTGGTGGGGTTGTACGGGTTTATTCCCTATAATTTCGGGTTTGAAAGTAAGGCACGCTCGGTCTTTGACATGCTCAAGCGATTTTGGACGGATCCTTCGACGACGGATTGGCATCATGGGATGATTGTACCTTTGATTTCGGTAGGGTTGATTTTGCATCGGTGGAAAGACCTGCAGAAAGTTGTGATTCGTCCTTGTGTTTGGGGGGCACCATTGGTGGGGTTGGCTTTGGCGACGTTTTGGGCGGGATACAAAATTGATATTACGATCGTGGGGTTTCTGTCGTTGCAGTTGATGATTGGGGGGTTGCTTCTTTGGTTTCTGGGATGGGAGATGATGAAGGAGCTGGCTTTCCCGTATGCGTTTTTGATGTTTGCCTACCCCTTTTATTTTTTGGATACGATCGTGGCATTTCCGTTGCGGGCCTTGATGTGCCAGCTTTCGCACGGATTTTTGAATTTATTGGGGATCGATAATTTGCGGGTGGGGACGGCGCTGGTTTCGGCGCCTGACTATGCGAGAGGGTTGAAGCAGGGAGAGAGATTTGCCCTGGATATTGCGACTCCCTGCAGCGGGATTCGGTCGCTCTTTGCGTTGATGATGGTGAGCGCGTTGTATGCGCATTTGACGTTGGCGAAGAGCTGGCAAAAATGGACTTTGTTTCTTCTTTCGCCGGCCTTGGCGGTGGCGGGAAATTTTGCGCGAATGTTGATGTTAACTTTTGGGACGATGATTTTGGGGAACACGGTGGCGATTGGGACGGAGGAAAATCCCGCGACGTTTCATTTGGCGGCGGGCTTTGTGGTTTTCGTGGTGGCGCTGGGAGGAATGGTGGGAGTGGGGTGGATTTTACAGGGAGGATGTCAGAGGACATGGAAAACGTGGACGACGCCGATTGGGCAAGGGAAGGAGGGTTCCCCTTGAGTGCAGAGAGAAAGGGAACGATTTTGCGGGTTGCGTTGTTGTTGGCGCTGGGGGGTGGAACAGCGGCGTTGTGTGTTTTAGTGCCGACGCCGAATACGCCGCCGCAAGGGGGAGTGGTGATGGATTTACCAGAAAGGGTGGGGAGTTTTTCGGGACCGATGGTGGTGGCAACGGCAGGGGAGTTGGCCATTTTGCCGGCGGACACGCAGATCGTGCGGCGGGAGTATCAAGATGGGGGGAGGGATCGGATCATGACCTCGATTGTTTTGAGCGGGGGGGAGAAGAGGAGTATTCATCGTCCTGAGGTGTGTCTGCCGGCTCAGGGTTGGAGTATTCGGGGGGGGAAGGTGGAGGATATTGCGATGACGGACGGTAGGGATTTAAAGGTGATGAATTTGAGTTTGATGAGGGATGTGGAGGTGGCGCAAGGGGACCGACGAAAACTTTATGCGAACTACTTTTATTGGTTTGTGGGGAATCAGGTGACGACGCCGTATCATTGGAATCGAGTCTTTTTGACCAGTTTTGATCGGATTACGAAGAATCTAAATCATCGCTGGGCCTATGTGATTGTGATGGCGGTGGTGACGGAGGGGTACATGCCGTTGGGGAAGAACGAAACGCAGACGGTAGAAATGTTAAAGCAGTTTACGGCGGAGGTGGCCCCGACCTTCATGCGGCAGGGGGCAGGGAGAACAACCGACTGATTTCAGTCTTGCGGGTGGGAGGAGATAGAGGCAGGGTTTTTTCTTAACCCCTAACCCAAGGACACACTCTATGAAAAAAATCCTCCAACTCCTCCTCGCCACCCTAATTG
>CANESK010000110.1 GCA_947441075.1 Verrucomicrobia subdivision 6 bacterium | reverse complement strand
GCAAAAAATAACAGCCAACGCATCAGAGATTGTAAAATCAATCCACACACAATCAGGACCTGAACAGTCTCCCCTACTCTTATCCTTGTTTATTCACCAAAAGCTACCCGAAGAGGCAGTAAGCTCTTGGACTTATCTCGCTTCCTTCGATTCTCAAATGGAGTGACCAAGGTTCTGTCCATTTCCTTTCGCACGGGTCTGCTCGGAGCTCTTTGGCTTTTCGCTCCTGCCACCTCATCCCACGCCATGGACGAGGAAACCACCAAAACCATCACCGACCTCAAAACCCAACTCCAACTCCTCATGGACAAGGTGACCAAACTCGAATCCCAAGTCGTCCCACCCACCCCAAGTATCTCCACCCCAACCACCCCAGGCACCACTACCCAAACTAATGTCGTAACCTCCACCACTTCGCTTACCCCTTCGCCCACTCAAGCCGCCCAGACACCACCAAGCGAAGACATTCCCGGGTGGATTCTCTCCGAAAGAACACTCGACGGAACAACCGAAGCCGCCAGCAATGCAATCCAGCACGGAAGACCCAATCCGCCTATGCTCGATATGTCAGAAAATGGCCTCATCTTCCGATCCAAAGACAATCGGCACGCTCTTCGCTTCGGCGGCGAACTCCAGCTCGACCGTCGCGAATTTATCGATGATGGTTCCTCCACCGTTTCCAAATTCCTCATCCGACGCGCTCGCCCCTACGTTGCAGGCTACTTTTATGACGACTGGGATTTCCGCTTTGCCCAGGAGTTCTCCGTGACTTCACCCAATGGTGCCAACTACCAGAGCACCATTGCCGATGCCTTTATTAATTATCACGCCATTGAAGAACTTCAGCTCCAAGCTGGCAAATTCAAAGCCCCCGTCTCTCTTGAAATGAATGTCGCGGGCGTCAACACCATGTTTAACGAACGAAGCGTTACGGAAAATCTTACCCCCAACCGCGTCATCGGCTTTATGACCCACGGCCTTCTCTTTGATGAAAAACTTTCTTGGGCCGCCATGGTCGGTGCCAATGCCCGCAATGATAACCTTCAAACCGGTCTCGACGTCCATTCAGGCACCATGGGCTACTTCCGGCTCTTTGCCCGTCCCTTCAAGGATGAATCCAACGTCCCCGAAGCAATCCGAGGACTCCATCTGGGGGTAGGAGGAAGCATTGGAAATCAAACCCACTCCAACACAGGAACCTCTACCCTTTTCCAGTCCTACAGCACCGATGGAGGAAACTCCTTCTTTGTTTTCCCCGACGGACTCAATACCCAAGGGGAACACTGGCGGATCTCCCCTCAACTCTACTACAACTACGGCCCCTTCGGCCTAATGGGTGAGTTCATCGCCGAAAAACAAGGAGTCAACACCTCGGCTGTTGGAGCAGGTGGGGGCCTCACCAACTACGAAAGCACCGCTTGGAACATCTCCGCTAACTATGTTCTCACAGGAGAAAAAGCCACTCTCGACGGGATCATTCCCCGTGAACCCTTCGACTTCAAAAACGGGAAGTGGGGCGCTTGGGAAATGGCCCTGCGCTACGACGGCATGGCTCTTGGAGATAATATGTTCCGCCCCGTCTCCCAGGGAGGCCTAGGAGCCTCAGCCACCGAAAACGCCACCGGTATTAATGGGGTCTCCTGGGCTCTGAACTGGTATATCAATCGAATCATCCGACTAGGTCTTACTATCGAATATAACGCCTTCACCGGAGGAGGCGCCCCTGGCACCGTGGTGGAGAACAACGAACTCGGCATTCTCACCCGCCTCCAGTTAATGTACTGAGCCTCAAGCTTGTCTACCGCGCCTCGTACTGATAAATAAAATAAATGAAAACAATCCATGCCATTTTTCAAACTTCCTCCTTACTTCTGCTCCTCTCCCTGACCTCCTCATCAGCCGGCATTCTCCCTGAAAAGGCCCGCACTACCCTCGAAGCAGGAAATAAACGATTCGCCGAAGGTAAAGCCATCGCTCACGGATGGCAGCAGGGCACCGTGACAAAAACTGGCTCCCTCGGCCAGACCCCCTCGGTTGCGGTTCTCACCTGCGCCGATTCCCGCACCCCCGCCGAGCTGATTTTTGATATGGGCGTAGGCGATCTCTTTGTTTGTCGAAATGCCGGTGGCTTCGACACCCCAGAGGTCAATGCCACCTTCGAATACGGTGTCGCCGCTCTCGGCGTCCATACCATCCTTGTTCTCGGCCACACCAAATGCGGCGCCGTCACCGCCACCCTTGCCGGCACACCCGTCCCTGGAAATATTTCCCTTTTAACCAAGGCTCTCGAACCCGGGATCGCAAAGGTTCGCCAAGAGCACAAGGACCTTTCCAAGGAAGATCAACTCAACCACGCAGTCGAAGCTCTCACCCGCTATCAAATGCTAGAACTACTCAAAAACAGCGCCCTCCTTCAAAAAGCCCATGCCGAAGGAAAGCTCCAGATCATGGGCGCAGTCTACGATGTCGAAACAGGTCGCGTCCGTTTTCTCGACTAAGGCCTCTCCGCTCGTTTCCCCTCCCCAATGAGGCTACCCTTGGGGATGGCCTCGCCACAAAAACCTGAACTCCTCGCCCCGGCAGGCGATTGGGAGTGTCTCAAAGCCGCCGTTACCGCTGGGGCCGATGCCGTCTATTTCGGACTCCCCGCATTCAATGCCCGTCTCCGAGCCGAAAATTTCACTGAAGCCGATCTACCCGTCGTCATGGATTACCTCCATGACCGCGGTCGTCGCGGATACCTCACTCTCAATGTTCTGATCTTCCCCTCCGAACTTACCGAAGCAGAACGCCTCCTTCGCTGGGTCGGGGAATCCAAGGTGGATGCCATCATCGTTCAGGATCTCGGCCTAGTTCGATTGGCCCGGGAGGTCTGCCCGCAAGTAGAGATTCATGCCTCGACCCAGATGACTCTCACCTCTCCCGAAGGAGTCGCCTTTGCCCGTCGCCAAGGCATCTCCCTCGCCGTTCTTGCTCGAGAACTCTCTCTCCGCGAACTCGCCAAATTCCCATCCCCAACAGAACCCTCAGGCCTTCCCTTGGAAGTTTTTGTTCATGGGGCACTCTGCGTTGCCTACTCAGGCCAGTGCCTCACCAGCGAAGTCCTTGGTCGCCGCAGCGCCAACCGTGGCGAGTGCGCTCAAGCCTGCCGCATGCCCTACACCCTCGAAGTCGATGGCCAACCCCGCGATCTCGGGGACCGGGCCTACCTTCTCTCTCCCCAAGACCTCGCCGCGGTGGATGAAATCCCCGAACTGATCAAACTCGGTCTTCACTCTTTCAAGATCGAGGGTCG
>CANESK010000109.1 GCA_947441075.1 Verrucomicrobia subdivision 6 bacterium | reverse complement strand
GGCACCCCCGTCGGCGTCGGTTCCTGCGCCGAAACTCCACCCAATCCCAAACCAGCTAAAACCAGAAAAGCTAAAGGCAAAACCCCTCCGCGAGGTCCAAAAGAACCCCCAATAAGCACACCCGTTGCCATGTCCGATTTTTTCACGGTAAACTACGTAAATAGCTAACTATAAGCAGTTGTCTATAACCAGTTACATGAGTTATTACTCATTGATGAGCAATAACTTGAAAATGGTTATTCCGACTTGTCTTCTTTAGCTTCAGCCGAAACAGCCGCTTTGCGGGGCCGCTTCGTTTTCGACGCTCTCTCAAAGTTCTCATCCGTATTCCCGGTCACCTTGATTTTGATCGTCGCTTTAATCGAATAACCTAGGTCCACCACCACCTCATGCTCCCCTACCTGATTAATCGCCTTGGCATGCGAAATATCTCGGCGATCCACTTCGAAACCTTTTTCCACTAAGGCCGCCGCAATCTCCGCCGCCGTAATCGCTCCGAAAAGCTTTTCCGCACCTTCCTGCGCCTGCTTCAGCTCGAAAGCCAATACCAACCGTGCCAGCTTGCCACATTTCTCCTGAGCCGCCGCCGCCTCCGCCGCTTCCCGCTCTCCCCGCTTCTTTTTCAACGACTCCACCTGCCGTCGGCTTCCCGCATTCAGCGGCGTCGCCAACCCCTTGGGAAATAAAAAGTTCCTCGCATAGCCAGGACGTACCTTGACCATATCCGCTTCCGCTCCCAATCCCTTCACTGGCCCTTTTAAAATTACTTCAATGTTCATGCTTCTGGTTCTCCTGTTTCTTTTTGTTTTTGTTTAGAAAGGTACGTCGTCTTCGGGAAGATCACGGGGCGGACTCGCCTGCTTGGGGGCTCCCCCCTCGCTCGGCGCTCCACCTCCAGCTCCATCACTACTCCGCGGCCCACGCGCTCCACCTCCACCGCCCCCACCCCCGCCGCTCCGCGAAAGGAACTGCACTCGATCTGCTCGCACCCGCATCCGGCTCTTCTTTTCTCCCTCAGGTCCCTCCCACTGATCCAACTGCAGACGCCCTTCCACGAAAACGGGTGCCCCCTTCGTCAAATAATCCCGACACGTCTCCGCTTGCCGCCCCCAGACCACCACATCCACATAGCAAACTTCTTCCTTCTCCGTCCCGTCCTGTGCCTTGTACGTCATGTTGATCGCCATCGCCAAATCCCCCACCGCCGTGCCCTTCGGTGTATGCCTCACCTCGGGATCCCTCGTCAGGTTCCCCATCAAAAGTACTTTATTCAGGCTGGCCACGACACTCTCCTTAAACGGCAACTTCCGCCGGCGCCTGCTTCTGTCGAGCCAGCTCTTTCGCCGAGATCGAAACCAGAAGATATCGGTAAACTGGCGCACAAAGGGCCAACTTCCCTCGCAACTTCACAATCGATTCTGGAGGTAATTCACAAGTCAGGTTCGCGTAGAATCCCGACTCAAGGTCGCCCGCTACATACTCGAATTTTCGGCGTTCCATTTTTTGGGTCCGGGTGACTTTCCCACCCACCGCTTTCACCTCACCCTCAACTTGGGCCAACACCTCAGGCAGAGATTCCTCTTTGCCCCCTAAATCTAAAATCACCAACAGGTCGTATGTTTTCATATTTCTACTTTCCGGTTGCCCAGCGGCAGAGCGGCCTCCCAGCCTCCTTGCCTCCAAGCCCCCACAGCCTCCGCGGCCGCATCCACCATCCGAGCAACCAACGGCCGCTCTTCTGGCGTAAATTTTTCCAACACGTGATCCGCCGTGTCCCGCTCCCCCACCGGACGCCCCACCCCACCACGCAAACGCAGATAAGCCCGCGTTCCCAAAAGCGTTTCGATCGAGCTAAGGCCACGATGGCCTCCTGTAGAACCCTCCGCCCTTAAGCGGAGCTTTCCCAGAGGCAGGTCGACGTCATCTAATATCACCATAAATTTTTCTTGGGGGACTTTCCACCAGGCCAGCGCCGCTTGAATCGCCTCGCCCGAGGCATTCATCATCGTCGTCGGCTTGAGCAGGATCAGGTTTTCCGGGGTCCGGGCCGCCCACGCCTCGGCGTAACGACACTTTTCCCATCGGAGCCCATGTTGGGTTGCGATCCGATCGACCACCTCGAAACCGAAATTGTGACGAGTCCCCTCATAGGACTTTCCTTCGTTCCCCAATCCAGTAACCAGGCCGATCTCCATCGCCCCTCCTGCCCGTTATTTCTTGGCCGGTTCCTTCTTGGTCCCCTCCTTGGCTTCAACCTTGGCGGGCTCTTTCTTTTCTCCCTTGGCCGAATCCTTTTTATCTGGAGCTGCCCCCTCTTCCCCTTCTCCCTCTTTCTTCTGCCGAATAACTTCAGGTTCCGTTGCCGCCGCCGCTGCGCCCGGGGCCGGCTCCTCCTCCACCTTCGGAAGAAGCACCATGAACACTGGCAATTCTTTCGTATTCAAAACAACCACCCCATCAGGAAGTTTCACCTCTCCCACATGCACCGCCTGGCCTACCGCCAAATTGGAAACATCCACATCAATCCGCTCAGGCAAATCTTTCGGCAAACACTCCACCCGCAAAGTTCGCAAAGCGTGATCCAAAATTCCACCACCCGTGCGCACTCCCACCGATTCCCCTACCTCGTGCACCGGAACTTCCACCCGCAACTTCTTGCTTTCATCAATCTGATAAAAATCCACATGCTCAATCGTGTCCCGCAAAGGGTGATGCTGCACCTCTCGGATCAAGGCAATCTTCTTACTCGTTGCCCCACCCTCTCCCTCAATCGTTAAATCCACCAAAACATTTTCCGAACTAGCCCGATGCAGTGCTTCCGCAATCTCACGCCCATTCAACTCTAAAATCTGCGAACTACCCGCCCCATATATCACCGCAGGCACACGTCCACTCTTGCGGACTCGCCGAGGACGACGACCGCCAACCTCTACTCTTATCTTTGCTTTTATTCCTAACCTTTTAGCCACGTTGTACCTCCGTATAGATGAACCAGAAAGTAGACCAGTTTCCTCCTGCGGGGTCAATGTCTTTCACCCCAACACCCCACTTTTATTTATCCTGCCCCATCTCCCTTGGCTCACTACAAAAAAAGAACCCTTGGAGGTTTTGCCTCCAAGGGTTCATACGGGAGTGGGAGCTCGCCACGCTCTCTTTCCCAGTGACTGGCTATTTGGCGCCTGGACCAATCTCTCGATTCATCCTGCTTTTTGCTTCGGCTGCCAGTTTCCCGACGCTATTCACCACCCCCGCTTCACGGCGGAGGAGAAGTTTAGGCCTCATAGCAGGGCCTTCGCGACCATCCCTGATCGCAATCTATTGAG
>CANESK010000108.1 GCA_947441075.1 Verrucomicrobia subdivision 6 bacterium | reverse complement strand
GGATTATCGAATCGATCGGGTGGGGCAGAGGAGTTGAGGATGGCGATGCCCATAGATTGGTGGGCGGAATCGGGTCTAGGAGGAAAATCTGGATTTATCAAAAAGTGGAGGAAGGAGATGGCGGAGGATAAAGTGGGGAGAAGATATTGGCGAGCGGGTGATGAGGTGGATCTGGGAGCGGAATGGAAGGTGAAGGTTCTTTGGCCACCCGTGGGAGGTGGGAGTGGGCGGAGCGAAGAGGAGGGGATTGTCTTTCGTCTGGATTGCGGGAAGGCGCGGTTGCTTTGGGCGGGAACGATTTCGGCTGAGGGAGAAGAGGAGTTGGTGCGGTTGTATGGGTCGGATTTGGAGGCTGGGGTGTTAGTGCAGGGGCCGGCCAAAGAGGGTGCGATGAATTTGACGCAGGAGTGGTTGCAAATGATTCAACCTAAAACTTTGATCCGTTCGGCAAAGCCGATGCAGGATGATCCTTCGTTATCGGTGGATATGGATCGGTTGGCTGGGGCGTTGGGGATGGATGTGGTGCAGTTGAAAAAAAGCGGGGCGGTACGCTTGCAACCGGATAGGGAGATGGGAACGTGGCGGTGGGAGGGAATGCCAAAATAGTTTTCGGACAGGGTCGTGAGGGATTGGTGGGCGATGCTTGCGATCAGGGTCGGAGTGGGCAGCCAACAGTGGGGGCTTGGGGAATTCCGGAAAGGCCGGGCAGGTCGGATGAGAGTGGGGGCAGGTGGAGTCGAGAAAAGAGATCGTTGAGACTGGCGAGTGAAGTTCCGGGCCAGATGGCGGAAACGAGCCCATCGGGTTGGGCGAGAATAAAGCATCCCGACTTTGTGATCCCCAAGCGGCGGCCAACTTTGGAGTCGGGGTCCTGAAGGGATGGGAGATTTGTTCCTATCTTATTCATGAATGCATGAATCTGACCGGGGGTATCTGCGAAAACAAAATACCAAGCGGCCTTAGTCTCAGAACTCTTCATGGCCGAGGTGAAATATTTCGCGAACTCGAGGCTGCAGTCGCAGTCGTGGGAGAAAAAAACAAAGACTAAAGGTTTTTCTTTGGGGAGTGAGGACCAGGGGGCGAGCTGTCCATCGAGATGGCGAAATACGCTTTGGGAAATGTTTTGCCCTGTGGACTGGTTGAGAGTTTGCAGGTCGGAGGGCGGGGAGGGATGGCGTCGTGATATCTTTTCGTTTAAGGGAGCAGGTGGTTGTGAAGCGGGACGAGTGAATCCGTAGATCAGGGCGGCCAGAGCGACAAGGAAGAGGGCGATGGGCCAAGGGGATTTCATGGGTCTAGTGGGCGGGCATGGCGATCCATGGGGGGACAACGCTTCCCGCCACCCAGCCGTTGCGTCGGCGAATTTCGTCTACGGTGAGGCGTGGATCTTTTAGGTAGATGTAGTAGTCGTCTTGTCGTTCAAAGAGGTCGCCTTTGGCTTCGCGGGTTTCGCTAATGACCATGTTGCTGGTGATGCGAATATGAAAATAGCCACGGATAAGCTCGTCGTATTTCGAGGGGAGTAGTCTGAATTGGAAGGGAATGAGGGTTTTAGCTGGGACAACTTCTCGGATCTTTGCCTCGGACCCTTCGGGAGTCTCCTGTGGAACGGAATCCCAGTGCCCGTCCGCTTGATAAAAAATGCGGAGGGAGGGACCGAGAACAAAAAAGCCACGGGATGAGTCGTAATTCTGGAGGAACAGATTCGCACGGACATTGCCGTCGCCCATTGCCTCGATGGATTCGACATCGGCTCGGAGTTGGCGGAAAGCGATTTCCTCGGTGATACGTTTCTTCTCTTGTTTGGTCCATAGCTGACGGCCTTGGGACCAGGCGATGATCCGATCGGCAGAGAAGAGGAGGGCGGCGCCCAAAACTAGAGTAGCTAAAAAGAAGGAGGCGGGGCCACGCCACTCGCCGACGGGTGCGGGGGTAGGTGTTTCTTGGGTGGCAAGGTTCTGGGGAGGCTTCTCAAAAACCGGTCCATTTCTATCGATGAGGGAGGAGGGAAAGGCTGGAGCGGAGGGTTTGGCTGAGAGGGAGAGTTCTCCAGAGGACATTTGGAAAACACGATCAGCCAAAGAGGCGAGTTGGTCTCCATGGGTAACGGCGAAGATAGCGAGTTTCCGTTCGTCCCGGACTCCCTGGAGAACTTTAAGGATTTCTTCTTCGGCTAGGGGATCGAGATTGCTGGTGGGCTCGTCCAGTAGGAGAAGGGAGGGTTCATGTTGAAGGGCGCGTGCTAGGGAGACGCGACGCTGTTGGCCGCCTGAAAGTTCATGGGGAAACGCATCCCAGCGTTCTCCCATGCCGAGGCGGGCGAGCAGGGTTAGAGCTCGGGAGTAGGCTTGTTTTTGGGGTTCGCCAGCCAGTACTCCTGGGAGGGCGGCATTATCCAGGGCGGTGAGTCCGGGAAGAAGGGAGTTGGTTTGGAGCATGAAACCCATTCGGCGGGAACGGAGATGGGCGAGTTTATGGGGAGAGAGTTGGAGAAGGTCGATTCCTTCGAAATGAAGGGTTCCGTGGTCGGGGCGGGCAAGGGCGCCTAAGAGGGCCATGAGGGTAGATTTTCCAGAGCCAGAACGTCCGCAGACGGCGACAAACTCGCCTGGCTTAATTTCGAGGGAGACTTGGTGAACGGCGGCGATGGAACCGCGCCGAGCGGGATAGATCCGGCTGAGATTCCGAGCGGAGAGGACAACGCTCATTCGTTATTTTCCCTAAGGAGTTGGTAAAGTTCCCGACCAGCAAGACGCCATGAGGGGAGTAGGGCGCCGAGTCCGGCCACGCATGAACAAAGGAGGAGGCTGAGAAGGGCGGAGAAAACTTGAAAGGAGAGGGAGGGGAGTTCGAGGGTGATACTGCGGGAGGTGAGGAGGTATCCGAAAGTTCGGACGAAAATAGCCAGTCCGGTAGCGCCAAGGAGGACTCCGAAAAGGGCACCGAGAAAAGCGCAGAGGGCGGCTTCCATTGCCAACCATAAGGAGAGTCCGATTCGGGAAAGTCCTAAGGCGAGAAGGAGGCCCAATTCCGATTTTCTTTCGGCCACGATTCCGGCGTAGACGACGAGAATAAGGAGTCCGGCCATGAAGAGGCTAAGGAGAGTGAAGGTGATGGAGCCGGTGAGGATGGTGCGAATGGATTGTCGGATTTGGATGCCAAGGTTAGAGCCGCTGATGATCTGAACCTGGGGAACGGAGGAGAGGGCAAAGCGGACGTGGCCTGCTCCGGCGCCTGGGGACAAGCGAAGGAGAAGGGCTGAGGCGGAGTTGGTGATCGGAGAGGTGCCGAATGATTGCAATCCGCGAGAGCGACATTCTTGGGCG
>CANESK010000107.1 GCA_947441075.1 Verrucomicrobia subdivision 6 bacterium | reverse complement strand
CGCCCCACCACCACCCGCATTGTAGGGCTGACCACGATTAATCAGGTACTGGGCATCTTCACCAATCATCACATCGGCCCGGAATCCTGCCTGCGCTTTATTTTCAGAGGTCATCGCCTTTTCGAGGGCGATCTTGACCGCGTAGAGGTTAAAGTCACCTTTCTGGGTGCTGTCCCCCAAATAACGGCTGTTCACTTGGGAGCCTTGCGAGGTGGACCCCGTAAAGTTGTAGCTGTACCCTGCGTCCACGTACCCAGAAAGCTTGATCCCTTTTTGGGCCGTCTCAACGAAGTTATTTTGCACCATCTTTTTCGTATCTTGAGCGGAGGCTTCCGGGGCGCTGTCCGCAAGTGCGATGGAGGTTAACGCCACACTCGCGGCGAAGAGGATTGAGCTTAGTTTCTTCATAGGTACTTTTCCTTTGTTTGAGTTTTTAATTGCCGAATACGCGTCGGCGTAAATAATTACTAAGTCTCGATAATTGGCAACCCTTATTTTCCTCTCGCACTTTGGCCCCCATGCTCTTGTCTCACTCGATGAAATTAATTCTCCCCACACTTCTTCTCGCCCCTTTCTTCCTCCTCGCCCAATCCTCCGCCCCAGTCATCGTCATCGAACAAACCCGTAAAGTCGACGTCGCCATTTCCCCTATCGCGGGAGCTGAAGGTCCCGCCATGACCAAAGTCCTCCAAAACGATCTCGAACGCTCCGGCGCTTGCCGCATCGTCGATCCCGCCACCGCCGCCTTCACTCTCTCTGGCACGATCACCCCCTCTGGCCTCGCCGGCCGCGCCATCCCCAAATCAGGCGGCGCCCCTCTCGTTGAATCCTCCTTCAATGGAGACGCCCGCCGTGCCACCCACCAGTTTGCCGATGCCTTTATCCAAGCCCTCACCGGCACCCCCGGCTTCGCCTCCAGTCGAATCACCTTCGCCTCCGCTTCCGCAGGCAAAAATCGGAAAAAGGAAATCTACCTCTCCGATATCGACGGAGAAAACGCCCGCCAACTCACCCAAGACGGCGCCCTCGGCTACGGCCCCAAGTTTTCCCCCGATGGAAATAAGATCGCCTACAGCTCCGACAAAAGTGGCTACCGCGACACCTACGTCATCGATCTCACCTCCAAAAAACGATCCATCGTCGCCCAGTTCCCTGGCCAAAATACTGGAGCCGCCTTCTCCCCCGATGGCTCCACCCTCGCCCTCAGCCTATCCAAATTTGGTAATCCAGAAATTTGTACAATCCCTTCCTCTGGAGGCGAACCCACCCGCCTGACCAATGCCCGCGGCACCGACTGCTCTCCCACCTGGTCCCCCGACGGAACCCAAATCGCTTACGTCTCCGATGAACGCGGCAGCCCCAGCATCTACCTTCTCCCAGCCACTGGCGGCTCCCCAGAACGAATCAATACCGAGTCCTCCTACAGCACCGAACCAGACTGGTCGCCCGACGGAAAAAAAATCGCCTACAGCATCTCCTCAGGGGGAGGGCAAATCGGCGTCTACGATCTCGATTCCAAAAAATCCCGCATCGTCAGCCGTGGCTCGGGCCTAGAGAGTCCCTCTTGGACTCGTAACTCTCGCCACCTCATATGCTCCCAAAATGGGACGCTTGTTTTACTTGACTCACTTACAGGGGAAGCTATCAAAGTACCCAATAACTTGAGTAGGAACACCGAACCCAATACCACCCGCTGAAAACTATGAAATATACAAATCTCTCACTTCTCACCCTCCTCGCCATCCTTACCGCTTGCTCCAACGACGGTAAAAAAGGCGACGGCGCCGCTTTCGGTGACAGCACCGATAATATCTACGACCAATCCCTTCCCCAACGCTCGGGTAACCCAGATACCGCTGACTACGAAACTCTCAAAGCCGATACCGTCTTCTTTGCCTATGACAGCTTCACCATCGAAGCCAAAGAGCGCCCCAAACTCGATAAGCTCGCCAACTACCTCAGCAATAATGCCAACACCAAAATCGTCATCGCAGGCCACACCGACGCTCGGGGCACCCCACAATATAATCTCGCCCTCAGCGAGAAACGGGCCAATGCCGTTCGCCAATACCTCATCGGGCTTGGTTCCAGCGGTAACAATATTAGCACCGTCGGATACGGTGAGGATCGTCCTACTTCCGAAGGGGAGAGCGATTCTGCCCACACCGACAATCGCCGGGCCTCTCCAGGCATCTTACGTTAACTAGGAGCAAGCCTCCGATTCAACCATCGCAGGAATTCACCTTGTGATTCCTGCCCCTCACTCGTCCGCCCAGCCCCACCTCCTCCGTCTGCCCAACTGGCTCGGAGACCTCGTCCTCGCACTTCCCGCCGTACACCTCTACCAACGCTGGCTCAACCATCGCGCTCCCCTCATCGTCCTCGGCCCCTCTTCGCTTGCCCCTCTCGCCCCCCTTCTTCTGCCAGGACTCGAATACCTTCCCGCCCCAAGTTTTCCCTTCTCTCTTCACTCCACCTTTAAAAATCGCCACGTTGCATCAGCCGTTCTTTTTCCCAACTCCATCCGCACCGCCTTTGAAACTCTCTCCATTCCCTACCGAGCAGGCTTCGACCAAAAACTCCGTAATCCCCTACTCACCGATCACCCTCCACGCCGTACCTCCCCCAACGGGTACCTCCACCTCTCCGATCAGTATATCGGCCTACTCCAAGATCTCGGACTTCCCTCCGCCAAAGCCGAACTCCCACCTCCCCCCACCCTCTCCAAACCCAAAGACGCCCCCACCCAACCCTACCTCGCCATCCTTCCAGGCGCCGCCTACGGACCCGCCAAACGATGGGATCCATCCTCCTTCGCGTCAGTCATCCACGCCCTCCAGAAATCCCACTCTCTCCAACCCGTCCTCCTCGGCGGCTCCAACGATCGAACCGCCTGCCAAGCCGTTGCCCAATCCCTCGACTCCCCCATCACCGATCTCTCAGGAAAAACCACCACTCTCGAACTCGCCCGCTGGCTAGCCCATGCTGAGCTTATCCTCTGCCACGACAGCGGACCCATGCACCTTGCCGCCTTCCTCCGAAAACCCGCCGTCGCCATCTTCGGCTCCACTGAACCCGCTTGGACAGGTCCCCTCGGCTCCTCCGTTTCCATCGCCCAACATAAAGTCTCCTGCAGCCCCTGCTTCCTCAAAACCTGCCCCCTCGACCACCGCTGCATGACCCGCCTCACCCCCGAGGAAGTCCTCACTCCTTGCCTCCACCACTTGACGAGTATGAATAAAAAGATAAAGTATGAATAAATGAAAGAGCGCGTCACCTACACCCTCGATCCCAAGATTTCCCACGCCGCCCGCCAATTGGCCCGTCGAAACGGTCTGAGTACTTCTGCTTTTGTGGAAAATTTG
>CANESK010000106.1 GCA_947441075.1 Verrucomicrobia subdivision 6 bacterium | reverse complement strand
GAAAACAGCACACGATTTTACATTCTAGGTCAGGAACCGACTTCGGCTACGGGGAAGGACAAGACCAGCCTCCTTTTCTCGCTTCCTCACCGTGCGGGGGCACTGCATCGGGCACTTGGAGTTTTGGCAGGAAAGGGGTTGAACTTGTTGAAGGTGGAGTCGCGACCCGCCCCCGGGAAACCGTGGGAGTATGTTTTCTTCGTGGATGTAAGGGGTCACGTGGATCGGCCTGATTTTCGCAGAGCTTTATTGAGATTGGAGAGGCAGACACAGGATTTGCGGATTTTGGGAAGTTACCCGGAAGAGCGTTAGGATGTCTGAAGATACCAACCCGCCGTCGGAGGGTGGGCAGAAGAAGCCGACCCAGCAAAAATTGAGGCTAAAGGTCAGGCCGGTCGAAGAAAATCAACCCCGAGTTCGTCGAAGAGTCGTTACTCCCGTTCACGCCCCAGCCCCAGGGGTCGAGGCAGCTGCCGCAGTGGAAGAGCGAAGAGTGGGTGCGGGAAGAATTACACGCGATCTGCTAGAAGGGCTCCTTCAGACGCTGCGAGGTTTGGATCGAAAAGTGTGGTTGGGGGTGGGAGTGGCGGTCGGTGTTCTGGTGATTTACGGGTTGTGGACGGAGTGGAGAAAAACGGTTGTGCGCGTGAGGGTAAGTTTGGATGAGATTCGTTTGGGGGATCGGCCCGAGGTTTTGGTCCTTTACGATTTTTCGGAGCGGTTGGCGGGCTTGAGAAGGGATTACGGACGAAGATTGGCACCGATTCGTCCCCAGATCCGCGAGTTGGAAAAAACGCTCGTTTTGGCGAAGGCGGATGCCGCGGGCACTTCGGAAAAAGTACGAATGGTGGAACAGGTTCTTCAGCAGGACACCACAAAGGCGAAGGCGGTGTATGAAGATTACCGCACCTCAGTGAGCCGTTTGTGGCTGGAGGAAGCCGGAACCTTGGATCTGGAGTTTGACGCCACCCGGAAAAAGTTTCTGGAGGAGGTGGAGGTGAGGGCTCGTGAGGTGGGTCTCTTTTATCATCCAGAGGAGGACGCAGATCTTCAGCAACCTGAGATTGCCGCGAACGAGTATCGGTTAGCCCTGTACCGCGCTCCGCCAAGCATCAAGATGCCGGATCAATTTGGTTGGATTGAGAAAAAGCTGAGTGAGTGGCACAAGTTTGAGAAAGATTGGAATATTCGTTACAAGGGGCTGAGCACGAAAGCAAAGCAGTTGCGCAGCCCAGCTAGCACGAGCTTGGATGAAAAGAAGCAAAATGTGTATGTCCAGAGGCAGGAGTTGGAGAAATTTCGAGGTGATGCAACAGCAATTCAGAAAGAGATTGCTGGTTATGAGGAGAGGTTGAAGGAGTTGCGGGCGAAGGAGACGGAGGCGAAGGGGCCATTTGAGGAGGATGTTGCGGCCATTCCCGATGCTTTTCTCTGTCAGCGGATACCGTTGAATGCAGACGTTGCGGAGGTTGTGGTGACGGGAAAGGTGGCGGCAGCAGCTCCGAATACCTTACGGCTGGTGATCCGGGGAAAACGGGAGGGGCAGACTGCTTGGGTGATTCTACCTTTTGAACCGGTGCCACATCAACGGGTCGAGAAGGTCGTCCGAGATACGGATTTTCATCCGGTAGACGACTGGCTGGACGAGTAGCAGGAATTAGCGGTAGAGCCGGAGGATGCCGAAGAAGACTTTGGCGGCACCTAAGGAAAGAACCATCCCGATCCCGGAGTAGAAAAGCCAGTTCGGAATACCCGAGTCAGGTTTTTTTGGGGATGGAGTTTGATTTTTCATGAGATGATTTCCAGAGAAGGTACTTTTTAACATCTCGGGAGAGTAAGGCGAGGAAAACCCCGAATACCAAGGTGTCATCCACGATCCCAATGATCGGAAGGGCTTCGGGAATGAGATCGAGGGGATTGAGGATATAGAGGATGGAGAAGATGCCTCCCGTAAGTGTCCCCCAGGGGGTCTTGCGATATTTTCGTTTTAGAGAATCGCGAAGCATCGAAGGAGCAGCATGAAGAAGGGATGGAATTTCACCCACCTTGGGCATGATGGAGAAGCGGCTCATCAAGGAATTCTCCCACATTCTGCGGAATGTGGGAAGGGTAGGAGGCGAATGTTATAGATCGACGGGGAGGAGTCGTAAGGTAGGGTTATTTTATGAAAATTAAATCTAGCCTCACATTTGTTGCCCTTGTTCTGAGTCTCTTTACCTCTTTATCCATGGCGCAGGCGCCTGTAGCGAATCAGGATGCACTTCTTGAAAAGGTCACTGCAGCGATTAATCCCGATGCGGATGGGGATCGGAAGGAGCTGATTCGGAAGGGCTTGGCTGCTTTGGCTGATCTGAATGCAGCAGGAACAAAACCTGAAGATTCGTTGAGCCAGGCTAAAGCGAAGGGAAATTTAAGTGGTGGTAAGACGGAGAAGATGAGCGAAACGCTGATGGAGATGTGGAGCTTGAACACAGCACGGATGACCGAACCGGCCACTTTGGAAGCCCTTCGTCAGGGTAAGATGCCGGAACCCGCCCTGAAACGGCCTTAATCGCCGCTCGGTCCGAAACTACTTTCCGTGTCGCTGGGGGAGCCAACCTGGCTTTTCTGGGTTTGCCATGTTGGGGGGGCGCTCGGCCGTGGGGGTCAGGTTGCTGGATGATTCGGAAGAATCGTTATTGTTGCTCTTGTCTTCCCCATAAACGGGTGTGAGAGCCATGGCTGCAAAGAGGCAAAGGATTTTGTTCATTTGCCTATCCAAGCTGATGGATTGGCTCCGTCAAGGATCAGGCTTGGGAACAGGCTTGCGGAAAATTAGAAGGGCATCAGTTTTGGGAAAATGAAGCGGATTGCCTTTTTTCTGATTGGACTCCTTTCCTATCTGTCTTGGGGAGAGACGTTTGAGCCCACTCCCAAGTTCAGTCAGGAGTTGCGAGAAAAAGGCGCGGAGGGAGATGCGGATGCGCAGTTTCAGCTGGGGGATTGCTACTTCTTTGGGTTGGGGGTGCTCAAGGATATGCGGGAGGGAGTAAGTTGGTATCGGAAAGCGGCGGAGGCGGGGCAGATGAAAGCCCAGTTCAACCTAGGGGGATGCTTCCATGAGGGAATGGGGGTGGAGCCGGACCTGATGGCTGCAATTCAGTGGTGGAGGACGTCAGCAGGACAAGATTACGCGCCTGCGGAGATCAGTATTGGGGACTGTTATATTTTCGGGAAAGGCCTCGCCCAGGATGAGCAAGAAGGGGTGCGCTGGTTTCGAAAGGCGGCGGCGCAGAACTACCCTGCAGCTCAGCATCGGTTAGGAAACTGCTACTATCACGGTCAGGGGGTGAGAAAAGATTTGGCACAAGCGATTCAGTGGTATCGCAAGGCGGCGGCTCAAGGGTATCGCCCTTCTCAGAAGGCGTTGCGGGATCTGGGGGATGACGGGTCGGATTAAGGGGCGAAAAGTTTTTGGTAACTGAACCAAAAAACGGCAATGGAGATGCCAAGAATTGTGCCGCCAACAAGAAGAGTGAAAAGCCAGCTCCCTTTCTCGGTTTCGT
>CANESK010000105.1 GCA_947441075.1 Verrucomicrobia subdivision 6 bacterium | reverse complement strand
CATGGCTTCCGCAATCCGATCTGTGCCCGATGGATGGTTGGATCGAGTCATTTTAACTTCGGCACCAAACTTTGTCGCGAGGCTGGCAATTCGTAGGTCATCGGTGGCGATCAGCACCTTGGCAATCGCTGAGGCTTGGGAAGCTCCCTCCCAAACCCACTGCAGGAGTGGTTTGCCAGAAATCATCGCGAGGGGTTTGCCTGGGAAACGGGTCGAGGCGTATCGGGCGGGTATGACTGCAGTAATCTTGGGGTGACTCACAGAGGCGACTCTTTCGAGTTTAAAATCCAAGCGGATGCAGCGGGCCAATCTTTAGCGGAAAAGGTAGCGAGTTCGGCGCATGCTTTTTCATCTCCTGGTTCAATCCGAAGTTCCAGTATAATTGTACGACAACCCGCGGCGTGCCCTGACTGAATGTCGCTGAGTCGGTTCCCCACCATAAAAGATTTATTTAAAGATAAGCCGTGCTCGAGTGCAGCCTCTTGCAACATGAGAGGCGAAGGTTTTCTTCTTTCATCGTACGGATCGCCTGGTGCGGCGTAGCAGTGGGTGAAGGCCGCAATCATCCCTTTACCCCCGAGAAGTTCCTCCATTTTCGCATCGACCGAATGGACTTGCGCTTTACTGATGAGTCCGCGACCCACTCCGGATTGATTAGAAACTACAATTAAGAGTAGACCCGCTTGGTGGAGTCGGGTGATGGCTTCCTTGGCGCCTGGAAGAAGTTGAACCTGATTCGGGTCGCCGAGGTAGGGAACGTTCTCGATGAGCGTATCGTCGCGGTCGAGGAAGACGGCTGCCTTAGCCATGGTTCCGGGCTACTTCCATAATTTCTTCTGGCGTGACCGTGGCGGTACCGAGCTTCCCAACAACAATCCCCGCGGCCAAGTTGGCCAGCTCAGCGGAAACCTGTCCGCTTAAGCCCGCGGCCAGTCCCGCAGCTAAGACAGAAATTACAGTGTCGCCTGCACCGGATACGTCGTAGACCTCGCGAGCTCGGCTAGGAATGGAGTAGGGCTTTTCATTGTGCTGAAAAAGAATCATCCCATTTTCACCAAGTGTCAGAAGAAGATTTTGGCAGTTCCAACGGATGAGGAGCTCTTCGCCCGCTGCGATCCAATCTTTCGGATTGGAAGAGTCGGGTTGCCCTAAAGCTCCGAAAGCCTCTACTCGGTTTGGTTTTACTAAAGTGGCTTCATGCCAATGAAGGGGGTTGTGGACGTTGGGGTCGACGGCGGAAGGAATCCTGTGTTTGCGGGCGGCTTCAAGGAGGGAGTCGACGAATGACTGATCGAAGAGGCCTTTTCCGTAATCTTCCAGGATGAGGGCATGGCAGCGGGGAAGAACCTGTAAGGCTTTTTTGAGGACGGCACCTCTATCTTTTGGCGAAAGATGGCTCGGCTCTTCTCGATCCACCCGCACGACTTGCTGGTGGCGCGCCAGAATTCTGGTTTTCCGAATGGTGGGGAACTTGGTAGAGCGACAGACGCCTGAAGTTCCAATCTTGGTATGGCGGAGAAGAGTCAGGAGGTGTTGACCTGAGGCGTCTTGACCGATGCCGCCGCTTAACTCGGCATGAATTCCTAGAGCCGCTAGATTTCGTGCGACATTCGCTGCGCCACCCGGGTAGGACTGTTCGCGTTCGACATGGACCACGGGTACGGGCGCTTCGGGAGAAATTCTTGAGACTCGGCCATAAATAAACTCGTCCAGCATGAGATCGCCTACAACGAGAGCGCGTAGGCTGCGGAAACGGGTTAGAGTGGATCGGAGGCGGGCAGGGGAAAGATGAAGATAAGGTATGGATGCCATCTCTGGATGATGCCGAAAAGTAGGGCACTGGGCAACGCTCCCCTATGCCCTTGGAAAAGGGCCCTGGGGTAGGTAAAGATGGGAGATGCGCTTCGACTATCACATGCACACGCCCCTTTGTGGGCATGCCATAGGGCATCCGCGCGAATACGCGGCTGAGGCGGTGCGGAAGGGTCTGAAAGAAATTGGTTTTTCAGAACATAATCCCATGCCCTCAAAATTCGATGATTGGAGGATGGATTTAGCTGATTTTCCTGAGTACCTACGTCTTGTCGAGGAGGCGCGTCTAGAGTTTCCCCAACTTCCGATTCGATTAGGTCTGGAGTGTGACTTTATTCCTGGAAAAGAGGGGTGGATCCGAGAATTAGCGACAAAGGCCCAGTTCGACTATTTCATTGGGGCGGTCCACTACATCACGCCTGATTGGGATGTGGACAATCCTTTGAAGTTAGCCCGGTGGAAGGATCAACCCGTCGAGGAAGTCTGGACGAAGTACTTTAAAGCGATGACTCAAGCGGCGCAAAGTGGCCTTTTTGATTTCATGGCTCACCCTGATTTAGTGAAAAAATTCGGTCATCGCCCCAAAGGAGATCTCCGTACTTACTACAAAGAGACTCTCGATGCGATTGAGGCGGCTGGAATCGCAATGGAGGTAAGCACCGCGGGTCTCCGGAAGGAGGTGATGGAGATTTATCCATCCAAAGTATTCTTAGAAGAGGCGTTCCACCGGAGGATTCCAATTTTAATTTCATCGGATTCCCACGCACCCCATGAGGTGGGTTATGAGTTCGATCGGGCGATCTCTTTGGTTCGGGAGGTTGGCTACAAGGAACTCAGTACCTTCCACCAGCGACATCGGAGTGCGGTGCCTATCGGCTAAAGGCTCATGACAAAGATACTGGGGTTATGCCGGGGCTGGTTCCAATGGAATGGTGGGTGGAGGATTCTCAATCGAAAAAAAGGCGCGATGCGAAAATCCGATCCCGCCCTAAATAGGATTCTCGAGCATAAAGAAAGCTATGGCAGAGGCTATTTGCCCGATTCACCAAGCGTCTTGAGCTGCCGATCCGTCACCAGCCAAACGAGGCCGTTTTCTTCGGCCAACTTCTTAGACAGCGCCTGCCCCTGACGCGTCTTTGGATACTCGATGAGCAGCACGGGCTTCTTTGCCCAAGCCAATGTTTTCAAATGGCCGAGAATTTCATCCGTGTGCGAGCCTGGCTGAAGCTTTTTTCCATTGGTGAACAGATCTTCGATGCCTTGGGCGCTGATGACCTCGAGGAAGTCTTTGTGGGCGACCAGTTGGGAGCCGTTTTGCGGGATGACGAGTGCCGCGGGATCATTTGCGCGGGCGCGAGCAGCGATCGCTTTCACCCAGTCCACCATGTCACGGCGATAGGTCTGCTTTGTCTCCGGGTTCATGCGGTCGTCTTGGTAACCATCGGCTCCCTGCTCATACGTCTGAAAGCCATCTACGATGTCGAGATACACGCCGTCGAAACCTTGTGCCATTGCATCGTCGATCGCGGGTAGCACCAGTTTTTGCCATTCGGCGTTCCAATATTTGACCTGATAATTTCCTTTCCACTCCGGATTCTCGATCCCGAGCCAAACCGGTGCGGCAGCTGTTCGCTTGCCATTGCTGACCCAATCGGACTGCCAGTAGGACCGATAATCCTCAGCCTCGCCGATAGAAAGGTAGGCGACCACTTTTCGCCCCGCTTTGCCACTGCGGATTGTGTCGAGGT
>CANESK010000104.1 GCA_947441075.1 Verrucomicrobia subdivision 6 bacterium | reverse complement strand
TCGCATGGGGATTTGTCACCCGATACCGCAGCGCAACTGTGGCCGGTTCTCACGGCCTTCCCTGATTCCACCAAGGGAAAGAACTGTCTCGTATGTAGACGCGATGTCTGGGATGTCAAGCGGGTGGATGTGTCATCCGATTCCCAATCCATTGAGTGGAGGAAGGTTTGAAGTGGGAGAGGGCCGAAGGGTAAGGTGGGGGGATGTCAAAGAAGGCTTATCGAGTGGCGGTGGTGGGGGTAACGGGTGCGGTGGGGCAGGAAATTCTCCGTGTCCTGGAGAGGCGGAAGTTTCCTGTGTCGGAGCTTGTGCCTCTCGCTAGTGAGAAGTCGGTGGGGACGGAGGTGGAGTTTGCGGGCAAGAAGGTGAAGGTGCGGAAGTTAGAGGCGGCTGCTTTTGCGGGTGTGGAGGTGGCGTTTTTTAGTGCGGGGGCCACGCGCTCGCGGGAATTTATTCCGATGGCGAGGAAGGCTGGGGCGGTGGTGGTAGATAATTCGTCGGCATTTCGGATGAATCTCGAGGTACCGCTGGTGGTGCCAGAGGTGAATGGTGATTTGCTGGATGGGAGACCTGGGCTGATTGCGAATCCGAACTGTTCAGCGGCGATTTTAGCGGTAGCGCTGGGGCCATTGCATCGGGCGGCGGGGTTGGAGAGCGTGGTGGTGGCGACATACCAGTCGGCGAGTGGGGCGGGGGCGAAGGCGATGGCGGAGCTGGACCAGCAGGTGCGGGATTATGCGGCTGGGAAAGAGTTAAAGGCGGAGGTGTTTCCGCACGTATTGGCTTTTAATTTATTTTCGCACAACAGTCCGGTGGGAGAGGACGGGTACAATGAGGAGGAGCAGAAGATGGTGGAGGAGACGCGAAAGATTTTTGCTCTACCGAAATTGAGGATGGTCCCGACGTGTGTACGGGTGCCAATTCCGCGGGCTCATTCGGAGGCGGTAGTGGCGAGGTTTTCTAGGGCGATTTCGGCGAAAGAGGCTAGGGAACTTTTATCGAAGGCCGCTGGGGTGAGGGTGATTGACGAGCCATCGAAGAATCTTTATCCGATGCCGCGGGATGCCACGGGGAAGTTGGAAGTGCTGGTGGGGCGGATTCGGGAAGTGGAGGGCGACCCCCAATCGTTGGCTTTTTTTGTCAGTGGAGATCAGCTTCTGAAAGGGGCGGCCTGGAACGCGGTGCAGATTGCAGAGGAGCTGGCGAAACGTGGATTCTTGGGGTGAGTTAGTTTGGGGCTGGGTTGAGTAGATGTGTGGAGCGCGAAGACGAATTGGAAATATAACTCTGACCCCAGATTTCTAGCGGGCTCCGATGCGCGGGCAGAGTTTTAGAATTTCGCAATTTGCGCAATCGGGCTTTCGGGCTGGGCAACGTTTTCGGCCGTGAGCAATAAGGAGATGGGAGAAAAGGGTCCACTCCTTTTTTGGAACTAATTTTACGAGGGCTGATTCGACTTTGACAGGATCGACCTGACGGGTGAGACCCATTCTCCTGGAAAGGCGTCCGACATGGGTGTCTACGACGACTCCCTCTGCAAGGTTGAACGCATTGCCTAGGACGACGTTGGCGGTTTTGCGACCGACGCCAGCAAGAAGGTGCAGTTCGCGCATGGTTCGCGGGACTTCGCCTTGGTGATCTGAAACAAGGGCAACGGCGCAAGCACGGATGGAGCGGGCTTTCGCCCGGTAGAAACCGGTCGAGCGAATGATCCCCTCCAGCTCGGTTTGAGGAATCGTGGCGTAATCGTTGGCGTTGCCACAGCGGACGAAAAGAGCAGGGGTGACTAAGTTGACGCGCACGTCGGTGCACTGCGCGGAAAGAATGGTGGCCATGAGAAGCTGAAGTGGGTTGGCGTAATCCAGTTCGCAGTGCGCCTTAGGGTAGGACTTCTTGAGCTGTTGTATGATCCGCAGGGTCCGGCGCAGAAGAACCGGCGAGGGGGTCACGGAGAAGCGGGAGCGGAGGCTGCGGGAAGCGATTTAAGGAGTTCGGAGGCCTCCGAGACCGTGGGTGCGTTGGGGTACTTAGAAAGAAGGGTGGTGATCAATTTCCGTGCCTCGTCGTTCTTCTGCTGACCACGGCGAATCTTGGCCGCGCGCAGAAGTCCCTGTGAGGAAAGGTCGGGCAAGCTGTCGTAGTAGAGGTCAATTTTCTGGTAGTAGCTAACTGCAAGATCCAAAGGGTCGAGTTTGGCTTTGCCAACTCCTTGTTCGACCTGGCGGGTGGGAATATTTTTTGAGGCGACCACTTCCAAGGCTTGGCCAAAGGCCAGCATCGATTTGGCTTTCATCTCGTTGGAGGAGGTCGGACTTTCGATAACATTCGTCCAAAGTTCGAAAGCGGCGGGATTCGTCTTATCGCCGTCGTACTTACCAGCCTCGGCTAAAGCTTGAGCCCGAAGGAAGTTGGCTTCTTGCACCTTATCGGACCAGGAGTAGTCGCGAGCCAATTCTGCGAAAAGCTTCTCCGCTTCGGCTTTGTGGTTGGATTGAAATTCAATTTGGCCGAGTCCAAAGAGTGCGGAAGCTTGAGCGTACTGGCGTGGGTCTTTCGAGCCGACCTTGGCGGGAAATTCCTTGCGAATTCTCTCGAAAACGGGGCGAGCCTCTTCCGCTTTGCCTGCAGAGAGTAGGGCGTTGGCAAAGCGCTGGAGATCGCGCCAATCTAGGGCGGCTTTGTTTTCGAGGGACTGTTTATAGGCTTCCTCGTAAAGACGGAGGGCGAGGGTGGTCTGGCCCGCTTCAAAAGGTACGCTGGCTTGAGAAAAAAGAATCTGGGCAACGAGGCCGGGTCGAGCGCTGGCTTTGCTAGCGAGATCGCGGAAGGGTTGGAGACACTCTTCCACGGGGGCGGCTCCACTGGAAAAGCGGAAGAGACAGATTCCGACGAGCTTGGAGAGGGCTGGCGCAGCGCGTGGGCCTGAGTAACCGAGAATAGCTTGGCCGATAGATTCGGTGGCGCGCTGGAGTGATTCTTTCCAACGGGTCTGGGTTTCAGGAGGCAGTTGGGCATATCCGCCCATAGCCTTGGCGATGGTTAGATCGAGATCCGCAGATTTTTCCAAGGCAGAGTAGGCCAGGTCAGAAATAGCGACGGGAGGCGGCGAGGTGGTGGTATCGGGATAGAGTTCTTTAAAAAGTTCGAAAGCGCGACGATAGGATTGCACGGCTTGGCTCTCATCCCGTTCTTCGGCGAAAAGGGTGCCACGGGAGAGGTAGGCGCTGATATTGCGAGGGTCTTTGGGGTAAGTGCGGAACTGGTCTTCTTGGGTGGAGAGCATGAGATCTTTCTTTTTGTCGCGGGCATAACTTCTCCAGATCCGTTCGTAGGCATCGAGCCCAGCGGGAGAACCAGAAAGTTTGGTGGTGGCTTCTTTCCAAAGGGTGAGGGCCTGTTCGGGCTTCTTAGCCTCGACCCAAGCATCCCCTTGGGCGAGGAGGGCTACCCCGAGGTTGCTCGATTGGGGGTAGGCGGTGATGAATTTGGCGAAGGCGGTGGCAGCTTCGGGGAACTTCCCTGAAGCGCGTAGGGCGTAGGCGAGGCGCAGGGTGGCATCCTCCTTGGTAGTGGGAGTGTGGCTACCCGTGCTGAGCTCGGTGAGTTGGGTAATGCCTTCGGGAAATTTCTTTTCCCCAATCAAGGCTGAGGCGTAAAGCAGTTGAGTTTGTTCGGCGCTTTCGGCAGATACTTTTCTTTTGCCTGATTTAATATCGGCAAGAAACTTTTCGTAGTAGGTGAGAGCTTCAGCGCCTTTGCCCGACTTTTGATAGGCGGTGGCGATGAAGCGGGGAATTTCGTCGGCATACCTTTCGTCGGTGATCTTTTCTTGGGCCGATTT
>CANESK010000103.1 GCA_947441075.1 Verrucomicrobia subdivision 6 bacterium | reverse complement strand
GGGCGATCCCTTGCAGGATCGCCCTTGGCTCAGACCTTGTTGGTCGGAAACTTATTTAACGTCGTCGAAATCGCCGAGATCACGCTCGAAGGTGAAACGGGCTGGGGTCTTAACCAAAGTATCCCAGGATTCGTCCACACATTCGGCCATGGCGGTGAAGGGGGAACTCACCACGAATGCGGTGAAGCCGACTGCACAACCAGCCAAGCTGATCGGACGCACGATCAGAAGATCGGGAATCGCGATAAACGCCTGCTCCACTGAGCAGTCATCGCTTTTGCTGTTTCCCTTGGTGCCTGAATCGGCCATGGCCAAGGGAGAGGCCAAAGCAATTGCGGTTAGGACGGCGATACGAATGGTGTTATTCATCCTTTTTGTATAAATACTCCCGCCCCCCTTGTCAACACCCCTCCCTCCTCCCAATATTACCCCCCTTTTACTCTCTCATATCCGGCGGAGGGCTAGGATAAGCCCTATTTGGGGACGATAATCAGCCCTGACTCCTGCTCACCATAGCTCACGCAACCCCTACCAATGACAAGATGATACGCCGCAAGGGCACAAAGCGCGGCATCCAGGAGGTCCATGTTGGTTAATTCGCTCAGATCAATACCCGCTTTACTGAGCAGAGCCGACCGCTGCTTCCGCTTTTTGGACGCATCCGCGTTGCCCCCCCGCAAATGCCAAGTAATCGCATGCGGAAAAGTCTCAAAGCTGCACTTCCCTTTGACGAGGGGCAATTTACGGCAAAGCGGAAACTCATCCTCAAGCGCCTTAAATAAGGCCTCACCCCTCAGCATCCATCCAAAGTAGTCGGTAGGATGATCGACCGCCTGCTTCCGAGTTGGAGTCGAGAAACAGGAGATACCCTTACGCATTAACTCACGCTCAGCAGGTCGCGCATGCCCAGCCCCACGCCAGCGACAAGGCGCATCCACCGCAACCACACGCGCCCGTACTATTTCATGACACCAGTCAGAGAGCTTCCCTACATCTTGGGTCGTACAGTGACTCAGATATTTTCCATCGGATATGGCAACCGCGTGAAACCCTTTCCGCGCCCCGCCTACGTCGATCCCCACCACATTCACTGCGATATCCCTAGAAATGAATAAAATCCTCCGAGGTCGTAGGTCATTTAAAATACTCCACCACCAATCAACCGAGTCCGTATATGGAATCTACCCGCACCTATTTTGCCTTCGTAGTTCCGGTAGTTTCCTTAGAAGGCTTCTTCTCAAAAGTATAGGTTGTCCCGATTGCGGACTGACTAACACGGTCCCCATACGCATTAGCCAATGCATGCAGAGCCCGCCATCCCGTGCAGTGACCGGTAATGATGTGGAAAATATTAAACGGTTTTAGGCCTTCGACCGATTGTGGGATGAGTTTTTCCATCACTCCCCCCAAATGGAGCCCACCCATAACCGCATAAATCGAAATATCCGGAAAGAGCCTCTTCACTTCGGTGCACACATTCACAATTCCCGCATGGGAACAGGCGCTGAAAACGACCAAACCAAGTCCCTTCACATTGACCACCACCATTCGTTCATCCATTAAGAGGGGGTCTGGATGCCAATCCGACTTATGACCCGATCGGCAGAGGTGATCTTGTCGCCCTTTTTCGAACGAGGAAACCCGCGGAATCTCACCGCTATAATAAAAATGCTGATCCAAAAGGCCCCTCGCCTTGGGGTCATTGACGACTTTAGCCCCCAAAGCCTCCATACCGCTTTGGGTGATCACCTCTTCCACGGGAATAATTTCCTTATTCGAAAGCTCCAACCCACGCTCGACAAACATGTCCTGATTCACGTGAATCGTGAGATTGCCGCGACCCCGTTTAGCCACGATCACTGGAATGGCCTGGGGTAGAGCTCCCATATGATCCCAATGCCCGTGAGTGATGGCGATGGCCTCCACTCCCCCCAGATCAACCCCCATCGCCTTGCAATTATGGAGGAATGCCTGTCCCTCGGTTCCGGTGTCAAAAAGGAGGACGTGCTCGGTAGAGCCCACCTTCGTACGCAGTCGGAGACCATACCCAAGGTTTGCCACGAGAAGAGTTTCCCCAGAAATAACCTTGGCCCCGGCTTTTACCACATTCGATAATTCCGATTCGGAGAAAGTGGTTTTGCTGACATAGGTGTCACTCACATCATCGGAAAGAACATCCACGATCAGAGAATCAACCGCCACTGGCTTCAAATCCGCAGGAACACTAGATTTCGGATCAGAACTCTCCGCCTGAATCGGATGACAAAGACAAATCAGCCCAACAAATAAGATTCGTTTCACAGAATGAAAGTAGAGCATCCAGATAAACTGCCAACCCGATAAAGTTCACAACAAAACCGGTCTGCCCCGACCCGCGTCGGGGTCGGCATCGGGAGTACTACGGAATTTGTTGGAGGCTGGTGGTGGACTGCGGATTACGAACGACGCCGCCGAATCATCGCCAATCCGCTTAAACCAATGGCGAGAAGCGAGAGGGCAGAGGGTTCGGGGACTGGGAGTGTTGTCACATCATTGTAAGTCGTGCCATTAACTAAAAAAGCAAAGGTTGATCCGGGTGTAAGAGGGCCGCCAGAGGTTTTAACATCAAAATTTAAAGAACCATTGCTAAAATGATAATTGACGAGCGATGTGAAATCGCTGTCCCCAGCACCAGTCCATTCGCCGAGCGAGACATATTGAATATATCCTCCATTATCACCAGCCAACAATCCACCCGTCGAGGTGATAGATGTGATGGTGTTACCACTATCCTGAATAGTCAGATATGAGCCGGCCAAAATCTGAGAGCCGTCCCAGATCTTGGACATTGAGTAGCTATATGTATTACCCGAACCTGTACCAGAGGCGACATTATCTAATGAGAGAGTGATTGCAGACTTCGCATTTCCTGCGAGCGAAGTGAGTGCTGCCACGAGCGCGAGAGTGAGGAATCGATTTTGCATAAGTATCTTACTAAAGGCTTTTTACCGTTTTTCAACCCCAAAACGCTATTTTCGGACCCTGTCACAAAATTGTCACAAATCCATCTCTCTAGCTCCTCCGTATCGAACTGAAAAACCGGCTCGCCCCAGAATGCCCCGTACCTGCCCCGCAATCCTGTCGGGGGCACTCCGGCTTTTGAAACGGATTGGTAGAGGACTAAGGATTATTTATCATTCACCCACCGCACCGTTTCCTGTATTTCACATCTGATTCCTAACCTATTGCTTCCAGTAATAATCCCTTTAAAAACGTACAAGCAATGACAGCCAAGCCCCTCGTTCTCGTCCTCTGCACCGGCAATTCCTGCCGCAGTCATCTTGCGGAAGGAATTCTTCGTCAGGCTTCTGCTGGTTTGATCGAAGTTTCAAGCGCTGGCTCAAAACCAGTTGGCTTCGTTCATCCCCAGGCCATCACGGTAATGAAAGAGATCGGCATCGACATCTCTGGGCACCGATCCAAGCACCTAAATGAATTCTTAAACTCCCCCGTCGATACCGTCATCACTGTCTGTGGCAATGCCGATCAGGCTTGCCCCACTTTTCCCGGCCAGATGAACCGACACCACTGGGGCTTTGATGATCCCGCTCATGCCGTTGGTTCGGAGGAGTCTGTTCTAAACGAGTTCCGACGTGTTCGAGATCAGATCCGCTTGGTCTTTGAAGCCTACGCCGCTGGATTAAAGCATAACTTCAATCTAGGATAATTCGAATGACCTCAACCAAGAGAATCGGATTCTTCGAGCGGTACCTGACGATTTGGGTGTTCCTCTGCATGGTCGTCGGCGTCCTGGTTGGATCGATTGCCCCAGAGACGGTTTCCATGGTCAGCCGTCTGGAGTTCGGTCGTGATTCTCATGTTAATATTCCCATCGCCATTCTGATCTGGGCGATGATCTACCCGATGATGCTGAAAGTGGATTTCAG
>CANESK010000102.1 GCA_947441075.1 Verrucomicrobia subdivision 6 bacterium | reverse complement strand
TATCTCCAGAGGCAAATATCTGCCCGCTTTTACCACCTTGAAATTTATACCAAGCAGAAATCGTAATTTTAGTATTGTTGTCCATGAAACGATTGCCTGGGACCTGGATATAGTTGCCGCTTCCATTAAAGGAATACGCCGCACTGCTCGCGCCTTTACGATCCGCAGTCAAAGAGGCTCCAACAACCGTCGCATGATTCCCATTCCCACTTTCATCATTGGCGTTGCCGTTAAACGGATAGTAGGCCACCAACCCACGGTTGAGTACGGCCTGAACGGTCAGCGTCTGAGTTACGTTTGCTGCCACGTTCCAATTACTGTCGCCTGCTTGGCTGGCGGTGATCGTCGTGCTCCCCTCGCCTACGATCGTGACCAAGCTCCCCAACACGGTCGCCACATTGGTGTTGGAAGAGGTATAGGCCACCGTCAGCCCGCTCGAGGCCGATGCTGTCAGGTTAAACGCCGCATCCCCCACATACTTGATCGGCAACGAGCCGAAGATGATGTTTTGAGTCCCCTTCGCCACAACCACCGTGTTCGTGATCGTTAGTCCACTTGTGTAATTCGCTGCGTCAGCAGGAGTGAACGTAGCCACCAAAGTGTTGGTGCCGGCATTCAGCACCGTTCCATTCGTCGGATTATAACTAAACGTTCCCGCAACTGAACTAGTGGCGTTAAGCTGGGTGGAACTTAATGCTGCGGGATAAGTAAGCGATGTCGCAGGACTCGGTGTCCAAGTCAGCACCGGTGTGGCCTTGTTCACCACCAGGCTTACTGTATTGGTGGCCGAGTTGTAGTTATTTGTAGCCGAAGGGGTGAAGGTCACGCTTTGCGAATTGGTACCCGCGTTGGGTCGGTTGGTCGGCACGGTCCAAGTGAAGTTTCCAGAGGGATTCGCTACTCCTCCACTAAGAACCGAGTTGCTCAACGCCTGCCCAAAGGTGATCGCTGAAGCGATCGGCCAGTTGCTGATAACCGCCGTGCCCCGCGCGATCACAAAGGTTGCAGTCTGGTTGGTAGTGCCAAATGCGTTGCTGGCCGTCAGTGTTGCTGTGTTAGTTCCGGCAGTGGTCGGCGTTCCGCTGATCAGACCGTTGGTGGTGATCGAGAGACCGGACGGAAGATTAGATCCACTAAACGTGATCGGCGTCGTCCCACTCGCCGTCACCGTATGAGTGAACGCCACCCCCACCGTTCCGCTGAAACTGTTGGTGGAAGTAATGACCGGCGCTGTGTTGGTGTTGATTGTGGGCAAGGCAGTGCTGTTGGCAACACGGTAGGTGAGAATTCGGCCGGAAATTCCCGTGGCCTTTACCTCCGCTCGGTTGGTCAACTCATTCAGGTAAATGCCTCCACTGGTCCCCACGGCGATCGTATCTTCTTGCCGCGTCAGGGAGGATCCGAAGATTTCGTTGGAATAGATTGCATTGATCGGGAGACGGTTGGTGGAAACTATCGAAGCAACCCCGTTTGTGCCGACCGCATAAACATAAAGGGCTCCCAAGGCGTTGTTCGTGTCCTTCGGCACCCCGGGACTGCCCACCACCAGGGCACGGTTGACCAAGGCCAAGGTATGTCCGAACTGACCGCTGATGACCGGATCGGGGGGAAGGATTGTGCTGGCGAAAGCAAACAGCCCGTTGGTTCCTTTCACGTAAATATCCACCGCACCGCAGTTCGTTGCACTGTTGGTGCTGAACAAGGAGCGACCCACGACGAGAAGGCCCTCCGTCATATCCATGGAGGTTCCATGGGGCGATGGCATACTGTTACTTCCCCGCACGGGAATTAAAACCTGGTTTGTGACCAGCGAAGTGGGGACGCTTTGCGCATTCCGGGTGACTCCGAAAATCCGAATCTCGTGGTTGGTGGCCAGGGAATTCAGGAAAATGGCCGCCGAGTTAGAGGCAACGGCAATGGCCTGACAATTCTTGTCAAAGGTAGTTTCCATGAAGGAATGAATCCTTGTCCGGGCTCCGCTCTCGGTCAGGGAATAGAAAAACGCTCCGCCATAGCTGTTATGCGAACCGTTGTTCCCCTGGGATGTGATGAGCAAGCGGTTTCGCAAGGCCGAAATGGAGGTGAAATATCCAGCCCATTGGGAGGGAAATTCCGCCCAACGCTCCCCCAAGGAAAAATTGGAAGAGGCGTTGCTTCTAGTGAAAATATAGCCGGTGCCGTCATGGGCCCCCACCCGATAAGTCGTGTGACTGCCCGTGAATATGGCGTTACTAATCACCCCCAAGGGAAATCCGAAAGAAGGCGCATCGTAGACCGAGTCAGGAGGGGAAAGGGTTTGACGAAAAGTCCACGAGCCGCCCCCCAACAATGAGTTCGTCGAGGTGAAGACATGAATTTTACCCCCGTCCACCAGGGGCCAACCAGAAAGCGTGGCCGGGCGCTGATGGGTGACGAGAGTGCCTGAATCAAAGGCGATTTTGTCGGCGAAATCCACGGCACTGAGGCCCACTGGGCCGGGCTCAACCGTTCCCACCTGCTCGAGCGTGGGTTGTCCGGGAGAGAGCGGAGCCGAGTAAATCGCGGCAGTGGTAGCGACAATCATGTTCGAAGAATTTGCGATGAAAGAGGCGTGGGAATTGTTGGTGAGAGAATCCCATGGGCCATAGGCACGAGCCCAAGACTGACCTTGATTCGAGGAAATCCATAATTCAGAAGGCTGGGCCGCATAAATCATTAAATAACCCGCAGCCGCACCGGTAATCCAGAACGTGCTCGAATGAGTTGAATTGATAGTGGCTGTGTTGAACGCCCACTGCGTACCGTTCGACGAATAACCAGTGACAATTGTTTTGGTGGTCGCATTGGAAGTAGTTTGGTGGGCCCCAATGAAAACGCCGTTATCGTAACACCCACTCGAATCCATCCGGAAATTTGTCGGACGGTTAGTGATCGACGTTGTGGTCCAGCTAAAACCGTTGGTGCTGGTGCGGACGCTGTCGTAAAGCGGGTAAAAGAAGAATCCGTTGGTGTGCCGGATGGTGTTGTAGTGACGACCATCGGTGCCGGCAAACTTGTTGAAGTCACCGGTGGCGACACTTGTCCAATTGGTTCCCCGGTTCGTGCTGACCATCAACAGACCTGGGGTGCCATATCCCCGGACCACAAAGATTTGATTACCGTAACAGACAGAGGTCAGATCTTCGCCAATTGGAGAAGATCGTTTTGTCCAGTTGGTTTCGTTAACACCATTCCACACGTCTCCCGCTGCGCCAGTGATAATGTATGTACCCGCTCCGTAGCCAGTATTGTTGACCCAATGCCTCACATCCGTCGGATTGGTCATGGCCCTCCAATTCAGTCCGTTATCGCTGACAGACATGCCAGCCAGATATTTTCCGTCGGAAATGGAAAGCATCCAAGGTTGATACCAGGTGGGTGCATTCGAGCCGACGTACCGCAAGGTCCACTGATTCGTCGCAGGAAATGAGAAGGATTGTGAATGCGAACACTCAGTCGCTATCAAAAAAGTCAACACACTCCAAACCATAATACTGGCTTGAAGCGTGATTTTTCGAATTACTATTCTTTTCAGAAACACCTTATTAATACTCTGAAATACTTTCCTTTATTTTCAAATTTAATTGATACTGTTATTTGTTATTTATTCCTTTTATTGCTTAAGGAATATATACCTAAGTTGCTCACTATTAATGGTTAGCACTGCACTTTTTAATCCATATCTCTTTTAGCATATTAATTTGTCTAATAAGTGCTGAGCCGTTTTCGATTTGTAGTGTTAGTACAGCTCGAATTTCAACCCTTAGCTAAAACCGAAAGGGCGCGGCCCCTTGCGGAACCGCGCCCCTTTGGGCTCCCCACGGGGGACTTACCCCGGGGGAAAATCTTACGAATGGATTAGTAGTCCATCCCTCCGCCGTGACCGCCACCTGCGGGTGCTGGTGCCTTTTCCTTCTCAGGCAACTCCGTCACCACCGCTTCGGTGGTCAGG
>CANESK010000101.1 GCA_947441075.1 Verrucomicrobia subdivision 6 bacterium | reverse complement strand
AGCAAATGGTAAATGCTCTGAAATATAGTCATTATCGAAATTCGTATATGGATCAACAGCAAACCATACAAAGGGACTTAATACAGTGATGGTTGGCAGAACATTCCCAGATGAATTTACATTAGCCATGAATCCACCCCCGATATTTCGCCATGTAGATTGAACTACACCAAGACTGAAATTTCCAAAAAGACTTGCAGGTTGAGATCCGCCAGTAACAGCGGGCTGATGCAATAATGGCTCTGCTTTAGTTGCTTGAATGAACGCCAAAAGCAATAAGATAGGCTTTAAGATATATCTGTTTTTCATGTCTATCTCCGCCTTCTTGCAATCAATAAGGCTAATCCACACCCAAAGAGTGTAAGAGAGGACGGTTCGGGGATGCTATATACTTGAGCGACTTCTGTTGAAGTAATTGCCCTGCTGTAGAGTCTTACTTCGTCGATACTTCCCAAATACCAATCGGTCCCATTATGCAGATTGCTGCCAAAGCCTAGAGTTCCGAACCCCATTGATGGAGGACCTCCAGAGTGCGTATCTGTACCTATATACGCTCCATTTAGATACATACTCACAAAGGTTCCGTCGCATACTGCAGCAAGATTATACCATGTATTTGGATTCAAGGTGAAAGGTGACGCTATTCCATAATAATTCCACCCAGCAACGGCCACTTGCGGATGACCATCAGTTGTAGTCAAGGGTAGATCAATAGTGCCATTAGACATAATTCTTGGCTGATAAAGACCTCCAGCTTGGAAGCTAAACCAAACAGTTGCAGACCATGCGCCCGAAGAATAAAGGTCAGGCGATGGACTCACGCTAATATTCTCGCCATGACCAGCGAAATAATACGCTGAGTTGGCATTGCCAAACCTATCGGAGGTTAAGATTGCGCCATTAACAGATCCATTGAAGCCATGCCCCGAAGAATCCAGAGCGTTGCCATTAAACTCATATTTTGCAACCAGCCCATCATCAATGGTAGTAACAGCAAAAGAAATAGCCTGGTAACATGCAGTTAGGATTAATGCCAAAAGAAAAGTGCTTTTATACATTAGGATATTTAAGCGCTTCTCTAACTATTTCGCAAGGTACCTACCGCCTTATTAGGTAATTAAATATGGCCCAAATTGGATACCCCCCTCTTTGAGCGATCCTCCTCGGAGGCCTCAAAAATTCCGAGAATCGATTCTAGGCGAATGAATCATCCCCAATTATAATACCTGATGCCTACGCGCTCACTATATGTCAGCTAAAAGTATCTGGAATTACATGCTCTGTAATTTTTGATTTATAAGTTGCTAATATATATGATATTAGGATGATTTGGTCCCATAGCTCAAGAGGATAGAGCAGCGGTTTCCTAAACCGCGGATCCCCGTTCGATTCGGGGTGGGACCATGCCTTTAGGCGAGTAGGCCTTTTATTTATTTCCACCGCCTTGCGCTTAATGCCGTAGAGGTGGGCAAAACCTAGGCTCTGGGCAATTCAATATTGTAGAGCTTCCACTTAAAATCTCTTAGATGAAATCGGAGGACTAACTCTTTGTTTTTCGAAACAAACTTAAAAGAGGTTGGTCCTGAAAACCATGCATACGAAAAGTCGAAATGCTTGCGCTCGGATTTTTGACTTGGTTCCATGGTTTTGATCGGTTCTCCATCTTTTTGTAGCGATGGAAACTTGGCATTCCAGATAAGATCCGACATTCCCGAAGGGGTTACGATAGAGTCGACAAGTCCATCAATAAGGGCAGGGCCAAATACCAAAGCGACTCCCTTCACAAGGACATTTGATTGGCCGTCCTCGGTTAACCTTTTCATGTAATTTGTCCTTATCTCCTCCTTCATAGACTGACGAAGCTCGGGAAAGTCGATTCGCTCCTGCAAAGCTCCAGCGTCTCCGCTTTCCATCGCTCTCATTAGGTCGTCGTACGCGAGAAAAGGGGAGGCAGTGTAAAAGGCGAAGATAAGGATGATAATGCCCAAAAGTATTGCTGGTTTATAGGAAACCTTTGGAGAAATAAGCTCATCGTGAGTTGGTGGATAGTGATATTCCCGGCTTTTTGGGGTTTTTGGCCTTAAACTGGTGGTTTGACATTGGCTTATTATGTCGACTAAAGGCTTCCATTCCGGCATCCCTTCACACCACACGAGATCTTTTTCGAATATGGTTTTCTGACCCAACATTTCTTGCAGTTTCGCTAAAGAAAAGGGACCTGATTCGTACCCCCCTTTATGTAGATAATATGCGCGCTTTTCAGTTAGGATTGTATTCATTTTGGCCCTCAAAGGCTGGGCGATTCAGCTTATTTTAATTAATAAGCTAGCCTCTTTAAAGGTGGAATTTCACGAAAGAATTTAACCCAACCCATCGAAATACCAATCCGAAGGTTTGCACTAAGGGGCGGTGGGAACCTCAATGAGCCTCTGACTTCGAATGGCCGCGATCCATACCTTTACCCCTCCACCCCCCCGCTTGTTCCACCATGGCCCCAGAAGCTCGGCGTACTTCCTCAACTGGGGTCCGTGCCGCTCCAGCCACTCCTTGTCATCGGTAACTTGATCAGTTTTAAAATCATAAATTCTCAACAGTCCCCCTTTTTTTTCCTCGAGCACAGCCCGATCCACCGCCGCCGCCACCAGTCGATTCCCCTCATCCAACACCTCGAGCGCCTTCTCCCGCCATACTCGGCAACCTTCCCGCTTACCAAAAACCTCTCGACCGGCCCCGCTTTGACAAAAATCTTCAGCAAGTTTCCAAGTCTCCGGGTTCACCTCCTTTTTCCAGGTCAGATCCAGTCCTCCCCACTCCACCCGCTCCAACAGCCGATGCACTTCTTCGCCCAGCCCCAACCCCCCCGCCTGCCCAAAAATGGAACGCCCCGTCATCCGGTGTTTGCCCAGCCCCGAGGGCAGGACCCGCATCACGCCGGGCATCTCCGCCTTCAGTTGGATCACCGGTTTTTTCTCGGCCATGGATTTTTCCCCTCCGCCCAGACCCAGCTCCCACCCAGGGTTCGCATAGTCCAGCGGCGCCGCGAGCCCGCGACGGAACAGCCAGTCGATCTGCACGCCTTCACGCTTCGCCATCGGACTCCTCCTCACTTTTCTTTTTACCCCGACCCTTCGCGTCCTTGACCGGCGGCAACACCAGCACCAATGCCTGCCGTGCCCGCGTCATCGCCACATAATGTAAACACAGATTGGCCAGCACCGCCTCCTGCCGAACCCGATCCATTTCCGCCGCCAGCTCCGGGACCGCATCACAAACCTCCTGGGACGGAAGTTCCATAACCCAACGACCTGCCTGGGTCTCGCCACTGCGCAGATGCGGACCCTTCGTGGAATCCAACCGAAGACTCCGTCCCGATCCCCGCTCCAACACCACGATCGTCAGATCAAACTCCAAGCCCTTCGCCTTGTGTATCGTCATCAACTGGATCGCACCCCGCAGCGTCGCCCCAGGGTCCTGGTACTCCGAAAAAAACCGGTGAAACTCCCGCACCGATCGCCCCCCCGACCGATCGAACGCCCGCCCGGCCCGCACCACAGCCTCGGCCAAATCCTCCAGAAACGTATCCCCGGAAATATCTACAGAACTCAGCCACCCGCGTACCATCCCCTCCGCACCTCCACTACCGAAATCCGCCAATGACCGGAAAGCGAACGGTTCGATCCCCTCCGCCACCGACTTGGCCAACATGCCTGCCCTTAACCCGCCTGCTGCCAGACGATCGGACGGATCCACCGCCAACCTCGCCGCCAACAGACAAGCTGGTCCCAGGGGTCCCTCCGTCACCACCGATCTCTTCCCCTCCACCGTTACCCGCAACCCTTCCTGCGAAAGCACTTCCGCCCCCTCGTACGCAAAATCATTCGTTCTTGTCAAAACACCGACCGTGCCACCCTTCTCCAGCACACGTGCTTCCTTCACCAACTCCGCCACCGTCGTCCAGATATCCTCACCTTCCGCTGACCGGATTTCCACATGCCCTTTTCTTT
>CANESK010000100.1 GCA_947441075.1 Verrucomicrobia subdivision 6 bacterium | reverse complement strand
GGTGGTGGAGTTAACTGAGGAGAATTACTTTTTCAAACTTTCGAAGCATCAAGATTGGTTGAAGGAGCTGTATCAGAAGCAACCGAACCTGATTTTTCCTGAGTTTCGAACGAAGGAAGTTTTAGGAGCTTTGGAGAAGCCCTTACCCGACTTATGTATCTCGCGCCCGAAATCGCGTTTGGCGTGGGGAATCCCGCTACCTTTCGATGAGAATCAGGTGACCTATGTTTGGTTTGATGCGCTTTTGAATTATGTGACGGGGGCAGGAACGGGGAAGGGTGAGTTGGCGGATTGGACTCCCGCGGTCCATGTGATTGGGAAGGACATACTGGTTCCTGCTCACGGGATTTATTGGCCCTGTATGTTGCATGCTCTGCGATTGCCGATGTTTGCCAAACTTCTGGTGCACGGGTTTTGGACGCGTAAAAGTGAGAAGTTAAGTAAGTCGACGGGAAATATTGTGGATCCAGAGGAGTTGGCGCTGAAATACGGCTCGGATTCCTTTCGGTACTATGTTTTGCGGGAGATGGCGCTGGGTCACGATGCGGACTTTGATGAAGAGTCTTTGGCGGCCCGGCGGAAAGGGGAGTTGGCGCATGAGTTAGGCAACTTGCTCCAAAGGGCGGGGTCGATGGTGGGCCGATATCGGGAAGGGAAAATTCCTAGCACCCCGACTCCTGCGGATCCGATGTCGCGGGACTTTCAGACGACCGTGCTTGGGGCCCTACGGAAATGGGATGAGTTAATGAGGGTGGATCAGATGCATCTTGCTTTGGGTGAGTTATGGAAAGGGGTTCAAGCGGGAAATCAGATGATCGAGTCGCGTGCGCCGTGGAAGTTGGCCAAGGATCCAGCAAAGGCGGGAGAGTTGGATGCTACTTTAGCGGATGCCATGGGGGTGCTGGAGCTGGTTTTTGAAGAGGTGGCGTGTGTTTTGCCGACAACGGCGGCAGCTGGCTTGGGTCAGTTGGGATTAAGCGGTGCGATCGGGGTGCGAGGGGCGGATTGGCCTGAGTGGCCGCAGGCGCAGGCGGGGCGAGTTCTCGGAAAGATCGAACCTCTTTTCCCCTTGCTCGAAGATGAGAAAGACAAAGGGAAGGTATGACACGGCGGGCGGTTGCATGCCGTTACTAGGTGAGGCATTTTAAAAGTTCAAGGAAACCCTAACTTATGAGTACAAAACCTTACGCGCATCCTGAAGCTTTAGTCGAAACCGACTGGCTGGCCCAACATCTGACGGATGGGAATATTCGTGTGGTCGAAAGTAACGAGGACGTTCTTCTTTACGATACGGGTCATATTGCAGGTGCGGTCCATATCGATTGGCGTCGAGATTTACAGGATTCGCTGGTGCGGGATTATGTGACCCCACAAGCTTTTGCGGAGCTCTGTGCGCGAAATGGGATTACGCCTGAGACCACGGTGGTGTTCTATGGGGATAAATCGAACTGGTGGGCGTGTTATGCTTTATGGGCTTTCCGTCTATTCGGGCACAATAAAGTAAGGATTTTGAATGGGGGCAGGGACAAATGGGTGGCGGAAAAACGCGCGCTGACACGGGACAAAGTCAAAGTGGCTGGAGCAAGTTATCCTGTTCCGCCGCGTAGGTTGGATTCCGAAATTCGGGCGTTTTACGAGGATGCTTTGGCTTGGAGCCAAAAGAAGTTGCCTTTAATCGATGTGCGTTCGCCAGGCGAGTTTAAGGGGGAGGTGACCCATATGCCTGAGTATCCGCAGGAGGGTGTCTTGCGTGGCGGGCATATTCCTGGGGCCAAGAGTGTCCCTTGGAAGACCGCGGTGAAGGAGGATGGGACTTTCAAGTCGGCTGATGATCTTGAGAAGATTTACGGTGAGGGATGCGGGGTGGGACCAGAGACCGAAGTTATCGCCTACTGTCGGATTGGGGAGCGATCGAGTCACACCTGGTTTGTTTTGAGTTACCTACTCGGGCGGAAAAAGGTGCGGAATTACGACGGCTCGTGGACGGAGTGGGGAAACCGAGTCCGAGCGCCGATCGAGCGCTCGGAGTAAAAAACTCAGTTAGCGGAAGCAGGGGGAGGAGTCGTGGAATCGGTTGGGGAGAGCTTGCCAGGAATGATTTGATAGTCGTTCATCGTGCTGGTTTGTTTCTGCTCCATGCGGTAGCCCATGATATTGAGTACGAAATCCATCGCGAAATCGGAGGGGACAGGGATCTGAATAGCGGCGAGCTCAGAAGTTTGGTAGTCGAAATCTAGCCCTTTCATCGAGGCGAGGAACCAGGCGACTTCCACTTCCTCAGTGAGACTGCCCTTTGTGCGAATGATACTGAAGTCCTTCTGATCGATCCAGATGGTACCGCCGACTTTATTAATGACTTTTTCTTCGCGTGAGGCGAAGGGCTGATCCTTCTTGGGAGTGAACTTAATCACGTAGCAGGCGCGGTCGCGGATCATTTCGTTGCCCGTCTTGGTATAGTTAAAACGCGGGGCGATTTTGCCCATATCGAGCATGGCATTCACTTTGCGGGCGTCTTCCACGTCTTTGTTCGAGGAGCCGGAGTCGTCGTCGGAGGTTGAGCTTTTACCTGTGGAGCGGAGACCGCGACCTGAAGTGGCTCCCGCATAGGTTGTTTTATTGCCGGAGGGTTTCGCGTCGCCCGAGGCTGGTTTGGAGTCGTCGTTAAAATCAGCGCTAAAAGTAATGTCTTTGCTGGGTTTAATCTTAGCGGTGACTGTTTTTGTTTTATCGGGAATGACTTTTTCGTCCTCATCGAGTTGCTGGGTAATTAGCTTGAGTTGGTAGCTAAATCCTTCGCGAAGATCGCGTAGCTCTTCGTCGCGGCGGATGGCGTTTTGGATGATTTGATCTGCGGTTAGATCTTCAGTCGGGGCGGGGGCGGGAGTGGCGACCGCAGTAGCGACGGGCGCGGGGACGGGGGCGGGAGGGGTGCTGGGTGTTTGTTTTTTGGACGACGAATCTTGTTCTTCATCATCCGCCGTGGTTTGGAAGTCTGGGCTGTTGCCGGGGTTCCTGGAGTTGACTTGGGCGGAAAGGGGAAGAATGAACAGGCAACTAGGGAGTACGAAAAGGATAAGTTTGCGAAAATTCATAGTTCCTCTATTTACCCTAATGATGGCGCACATCAAATTATATATACCCGGACCAGTCGAAATCGCACCTTCAGTACTCCAAGCCTTTGCTGGCCCGATGATTGGGCACCGAGGAAAAGGGTTTCAAGATCTTTATGCTCGGGTGCAGCCTGGGTTGCAGCAGCTGTTCCAAACGTCTCAGCCGGTATTTTTGGGGACGGGCTCGGCTTGGTCAGTAATGGAGGCAGCGATTCGTAACTTAGTCCAGAAAAAGGTGTTGGTTTGTATGAACGGAGCTTTTTCCGACAAGTGGTTTGATGTGGCGCTGAAGTGCGGGAAGGATGCGGGTAAGGTGCAGGTGGAGTGGGGGCAGGCGATTAAGCCTGAGATGATTGAAAAGGAACTTTCTAAAGGAGGGTATGATGCGTTGACCCTGATTCATCATGAGACTTCCACAGGTGTTTTGAGCCCACTGGCGGAGATTGCAAAACTAGTTCGATCGAAGTTTCCGGATGTCATGCTGATTACCGACACCGTGTCGTCATTTAGCGTGATGCCGATTCCTTTTGATGATTGGGGATTGGATGTGATGCTTTGTGGGACACAGAAGGCTTTAGCCCTCCCTCCTGGGGCATCCTTGTTTTCGGTGAGTGAGCGCGCCTATGCCCGGGCAGAGAAGGTTAAAGACCGCGGGTACTACTACGACTTTCACGAGTTCCGAAAGCAGGCGGAAAGCAATATGACCCCCTGTACCCCTTCCATTTCCCATCTTTATGCGCTGGAGGTGAAGTTGGCGGAGATTGCCAAAGAAGGGATTGCCAAAAGGCACGAACGTCATCGGAAAAATGCTGAGCGGGGTCGCGCGTGGCTGGCGGCGAACGGCTTCGAGGTGTTTCCTGAGAAAGGATACGAGTCGCTCAGCCTGACCTGTGGAAAAAATACCCGTGGGGTGGATGTGGCCAAGTGGATTGC
>CANESK010000099.1 GCA_947441075.1 Verrucomicrobia subdivision 6 bacterium | reverse complement strand
CGGCATGACGATATGGGATTTGAGCGGTTCGGTGATGGAGGGCGCAGCGGCCAACGACATTGTCTTTAGTGCCGAGTTGTTCAACACCTGGGCGGCGGAACTTGACCCGCCAACGGCCCGCGGCGGATTCTGCATCTTCCACGAGGGACTCGCTTCGGACGATACAACTAAGTTTCCGACCGCGACCTATGGATCGCCGGCAAGTAAGAGTAATACCGTCCGCTACACGGCGATCTGCGCGGCCTATGCCAGCCAGGGGGCCAAGATGGACGATCTGAACGCGGCCACCTTGGGACAGGTAGCGCAACGCAGGGAACAGATTGGATTTAACGATGCCGGTTGGGGGATTTGGCCCGGAAACTATGAACGATTTATCACTCAGATGAACCCGGACTCCACCAGCAAGGGACTCTGGCGCGTCAACGGAACCTTAACGACCAACTCCCATCCGTATGACCGCTTCGCACGCCGTTTCGACAACGCCTCCAGCAGAAATACGATGTATTTCGACATCAATGACAACCTGCTGCCTTCAGTGGGCCAGCGGGTGCGGCTTTCCGTGGACTATCTGGACCGCGGCACCGGTCAGTTCGCGATGCGTTACGATGCCGTGGGCAACAGCCAGAAGACCGCGTTTACGGTCACTAAAACTAACACCAATACCTGGAAGACCGCATCGGTGGTGGTCACGGACTGGGCCTTCGGAAACCGTGGGCCAAACGCCTCCGACCTCACCCTCGTCAATTTGGATTCAGATGATGATATTTTTCACAAGTTGGAAGTGACCAAGCTGGCCAATGTTCAAATCGGCACCGTCGGCTTGGGCACCGTGAGCGGTCGCACGGATGCTACGACCTATTCGCCAGTCAATGGTGAGGACTTCGCTGAGGGCCAGCGACTGGAACTGCAGGCGACAGCTGGGCCCGGATGGGTATTCACGGGGTGGAGCGGCGCGTTGGCCGGCAGCAACCCGAGACCATTCCTTTTCCCAACCAAGGATACCAGCCTCACGGCCACTTTCGAGCTGGCCTCTGTTTCATCTTCCGTGGATGATTTTAATTCGGTCACATGGTCGGGTGGCACCGGTTGGAGTGCCGACTGGACGGCAAGCAGCACATTGAAACCCGGGGCCATCATTGAACTGTACGGCGGGAGCCCTAATCCCCAAATAACCCGCACCCTTGCCGCCCCGCTGACCAGTGCGATACTTTCTTTTGCTTGGGATCTCGATAAGACCACCGGGCCGGGGTTGGTTGAGGTTTTTGATGGGACTTGGCGTACGGTTTGGACCCAAACCGACAAAGGCGCTGATCTCGGGGGCACAGTGGATCTGGTGCCCGCCACGATTAACCTAAGTTCCCTTGGTGCCATCTCCCAAATTCGCTTCACTTTAAACTCGAATACGAGCACTGATCGTTTGTCGATTGATGACGTGAGCGTGACAGGGGTGCCCTCCGCTACTGTTTATCCTTCTCCCCAGTTCAGCAGCGATCCCATTAGTAAAACTTCAGCGACGAGCGGCACAGCGTACACAGGCCAGACATTGTCGGCTGACGCCACCGATCCGAACAGCCAACCGCTGACGTTTAGCAAGCTTTCCAAGATTTCCGGAGGAACTGACTGGCTCACAGTTTCTCCCAGCGGAGCCCTCTCTGGAACACCGACGTCCGCCGACGCCGGTCTGAACCGTTGGACCGTGCAGGTCGGCAGTAATGGTGGTTCCGACACGGCGACCCTCTTGATTGACGTCAGCGCGCCCGGCCTGAATCCGCCCACGGCGCTGACTTATTCTTTTCCTTCTGCTTACACGAAGGGCACGGCAATCGCAAATCTCTTACCTGCCAGCAGTGGAGGTATCGTGATGAGGTATGTGGCATCTCCCGATCTGCCTAGGGGCCTTTACTTGAACAGCACCACGGGGAGCATTAGCGGCACGCCGATAGAAGTGACCGCCACCGCGACCTACGCCATCACGGCCACGAATGCGGATGGCTCTACGACCACGAGCTACGCCATCACGGTGAACGATGTCGCGCCTTCGGCACTGACGTATTCCAGTAATCCGGCCACTTACACCTCGGGCGTGGCGATCCCCCCCAATACGCCGACCAATAATGGAGGAGTCGTGGTTTTATACGCGGTATCGCCCGCACTGCCGGCCGGACTCACGCTCAACACCTCCACGGGTGTAATCAGCGGCACGCCCTTGGCTACCAGTCCGACGACTCTTTACACCGTTACATCGACGAATTCTGGTGGATCCACTGCAGCTCAGGTCAGTATCACAGTCACCGGTTTCGCGCCCACATCGCTGTCCTACTCCAGCAATTCGGCCATCTACACTAAGGGCACAGCGATCACTAAAAACGTCCCCGCCAGCAGTGGGGGAGCCGCAGCCTCATACTCGGTTACACCCGCCCTCCCGGCGGGCCTGACGCTGGATCCTACTACGGGTGTCATCAGCGGGACGCCTACGACGGTGACTCCGATCGCTAGTTACACGATCACAGCCGCGAACACCAATGGCTCCACGACCGCCTCCGTGAGTATCACGGTCAACGATATACCGCCCTCATCGCTGGGATACTCCAACAACCCCGCCGTTTTTACTGTGGGCACGGCGCTCGTGAGCGGCACGAAAAACCTGCCCACCAGCAGTGGTGGCGTCGTGGTTTCGTATTCTATCACACCCGCTTTGCCCGCCGGCCTCGCCCTAAACTCTCAGGGCGAAACGCGGGGCACGCCCACCGTGGCCAGCCCGACAACGGTCTATACTGTTACGGCGGTTAACAGTGGTGGATCTACGACCGCGTCGCTGACGATCACGGTCAACAGTGCGACCGCGAGCTCAGCACCCGCCAACCTGACCTATTCAACCAATCCAGCCACCTACACGAAAGGGATGGCCATCACGAATAACAGCCCAAGCAGCACTGGCGGGGCTGTTCTTTCTTATTCCGTCACACCCGCATTGCCTGCGGGCCTGGCGCTTAACACCAGTTCAGGGATCATCAGCGGGACGCCCACAACGGTGACTTCAGCGGCCAACTACATTGTGACCGCAACCAATAGTTCTGGTTTTACGACCGCGTCTGTTAACATTTCGGTGAATGATATCGCGCCCTCGGCTCTGACCTACTCCAATAATCCGGTGATCTACACTAAGGGAATGGCGATCACCGCCAACACCCCGACAAGCAGCGGTGGAGCAGCGACTTCGTATGCGGTTTTACCAGCGTTGCCGGCAGGACTGACTCTCAATCCATCCACCGGTGTTATCAGCGGGACGCCCATCGTCGCGACTCCGACCGCCAGTTACACCGTCACGGCGACGAACAGTGGCGGATCTACGAATGCCGTGTTGTCGATCACGGTCAGTGATTCCGTGACTTATAGCAACACATCTGCAATCACGATCACGGATAAGGTAGCAGCTACGCCTTATCCCTCCTCGATCATAGTTCCAGCAACAACCGGAACCGTCACAAAGGTAACGGTCTCCCTTATTGGCTTTAATCATTCCTACCCAGGGGATGTAGATATTCTGCTGGTCGGGCCTTCCGGGCAGAAGTTGCTCCTGATGTCTGACGCTGGGGGAGCGACGGATGTTGTAAATGCGAATATTGTATTCACCGATACGGCATCGTCTTCACTTCCAAACAGCTTGATTAACAGCGGTACCTACAAGCCTACCAACTACGACACCAACTCGGATACCTTCCCATCGCCGGCTCCTGCTTCGCCGTACATTGCGACCTTATCCACTTTCAACAGTATCAATCCCACAGGAACCTGGAGTCTTTACGTTCGGGATGATTCGCAGCAGGACCCCGGAAGTATTAACGGTGGATGGAGCCTATCCTTTGAGATCACTCCGCCTCCGCCCGTTACTCCTTCCTCCTTGGCTTATGCTAGTAGCCCAGTGACCTACACCAAGGGCACGGCGATCGCCGTCAACACCCCGACGAGCAGCGGTGGAGCAGTGACTTCGTATGCGGTTTCACCAGCGTTGCCGGTAGGACTGACTCTCAACCCATCCACCGGTGTTATCAGCGGGACGCCCACGGTTGCGACTCCGACCGCCAGTTACACCGTCACGGCAACGAATAGTGGCGGATCTACGAATGCCGTGTTGTCGATCACGGTCAATGACGCCACACCCACGTCGCTGGCCTACTTGATTAATCCGGCAATTTATATCCAAGGCACTGCGATCACCGCTAACAATCCGACCAGTAGCGGCGGTGTGGTGCTTTCCTATGCGATCTTACCTG
>CANESK010000098.1 GCA_947441075.1 Verrucomicrobia subdivision 6 bacterium | reverse complement strand
CAAAACCAATATTTAAGATGACCGATTTATGAACCCCTCCTACCCATCGATTGAACTTCTGGCCGAACGCGCCCGCCAACGTATCCCAGGCTTCGCCTACGACTATCTCGCGGGGGGTTGCATGGCCGAAGTGAACCTACACAAAAACACCAGCGACATCCGGGCCGTGGAACTCCGCCCCGCCTACTTGCGCGACTACAAGGGAGCTTCCCAAAAAACTACCCTCTTCGGCCGCGAATACGCTTCTCCGTTTGGCATCGCTCCCGTCGGCCTCCAGAGCCTGATGTGGCCAAAGTCCTGCGAGATCCTCGCTCGCACCGCGCGTAGGCAAAATATCCCCTTCGTTCTCAGCACGGTCACCACCGCCAGCATCGAAACCGTCGCCGAAATTACGGCGGGCGACTTCTGGTTCCAGCTTTACCATCCCGCCGAAGATTCGCTCCGCGATAATCTTCTGCGTCGCGCCGCCGACGCCGGCTGCAAAACCCTCGTGCTCCTCGCCGATACCCCCACCTTCGGCTACCGCCCTAAGGAAATCCGCAACGGCCTCTCCGTCCCACCGAAGATGAGTCTCCGAAATGTTTTCCAAATGTGCACCCGACCGACGTGGTCATTTTCCCAACTTTTCGCAGGCATCCCCCAATTTGCCACGCTCAAGCCCTATATTCCGCCCGGACTCTCCATGAAACACCTCGGCCTGTTCATGAACAAAACCTTCAGTGGTCGACTGACCGCCTCCCGTATCCGCGCCATCCGCGATCAGTGGAAAGGCAACCTAGTAGTCAAAGGCATCGTCAACCCCGCGGACGCCGAACTCGCCCTTTCCCTCGGTGCGGATGGACTGATCGTCTCCAACCACGGAGGACGCCAGCTCGATCAAGGCCAGTCGACCGTTAAATCTACCGCCGCCCTCGCAAAACAGTTCAAAGGCCGCACCAAAATCATGATGGATGGCGGCATACGCTCAGGCTCCGACATCGCCGTCGCCATGGCCAGTGGAGCTGAATTTACCTTCCTGGGCCGCGCACCGATGTACGGAGTTTGTGCGATGGGCGCAAAGGGAGGCGATCAAGTCGTCGAAATCTTCCAGAAACAACTCCAACAGGTGATGGAGCAGCTCGGTTGTGAGGTTTTGGAAGATCTTCCGCGTCACCTCCTTTGAGGCTTTCCGAGAATTTTTAAAGTTAATCAGGGGGCGAATTGGGTGGCCATGCGCGTCACCTGCCCTATTTTAGCGGGGCCGAAATACGAATAAATTTTCCGTTATTTCGAGTGGCCAGGCTCAGGAGAAACTTCTCCTCGGCTGGCTTCGACATGAACGCTACCGCGTGAATCGAAGGCAACGGATAGTCATCCTTACGGTAAGTCTCTTTCAAAGTGGTCTTCAAATATTCGAAGATCTGATCATCGGTCCAGTCTCCCGAAACGCTCGAAGCAACTACCTGGCCGCCTTTTTTCGCTTGGGGTGGTGCAGGCTGCACCGGGGCCGTCGGGGGCGGCAGCAAACCAGGAATTTTTACCGCCTCCACAATAAATCCTTGCCCCTCCACGACCTTGCCCTTTCCCTTTGCTCGGTTCTCCGCCTCTTTTTTTGCTTTCTCCGCAAGCTTGTCTTTGTTTTTTTCCTGGTAGGATTTTATCTCCGTTACATATTTCTCATACTCCTTACGCCAATCGGCAACCTCATTGGCGTATTTCTGACGGTCCGCCTCAGAAATTTCCGATCCAGCCCGCTTTTTCTGGTCCGCTTTTCGCTCCTCCTCCGTCATTCCCCGGTGAATCACAGGCTTACCATCCGTCAGGACAAAAATCGTATCCGCCCTCCCCTCAAAGGCCGCTACCAGACCCAGATCCATCCGACTTGTCCCTCCGCTACTTGGCAGGGTCGCAATTTTAGGTTTAAAGTTTCTTAAAATATTACCCCTTTGACTAGTACTCGCCATGTACTTGGGTAGAAAATCGCGGGCCGCCTTCTGGTTCTCAGGCGTGGCGGGCACCGATTCTGGACTAAATAAATCTACGGTGTCCCCGTAAAAAACCACGTTGAAATGGGTCTCAGGAGCCAAACTAGCAACCATCTGTGCTAGTTTTTCTTTCAGATTCTTATATCCGTCGATGCCCCCTTTGTCGGTTTCCACCATACTGTCCGAGACATCCACCACAAAATACACATTCGTCCCCTCTCCCTTGGCCCCGAAAAAGTTGACCGTCGAGGGTTTTCCTACTCCTCGCGTTCCAGGCTTTGTCATTAGCTTTTCCGAAGCAATCGCAGGTGCGGTAGGCATCGCTGGAGGTGCTGCCGTGAAAGACATCGAAGGACTGACAATCCCGCTCACCGCAATTACCGTGTCCGCCTCCAAAGCAGGCTGATCCGAAGGCATCTCGGCTGAATCGAGTGGTGGTTCCTCCATTTTTTCTGGGACCTCCGTCGGAGGAGCTTCTGACCCCATCTCTTCTGCTGGCACCCCATTTTCGCTGGTAAAGGGCATCCGAGGAGCCGACCCCTTAAAAATCGTGTACCCGCCGAAACCGACAAGCAAAAGCAGATGCACTAGCACTGCCACCACAACACTCTTTGCCGCTAGCCCCTTGTAATTCCGAAGAAATCCACCCATGCCACCACTCGAAGCTTTTTCTTTCTTCTTGGTTACCTTGGCCTCTTTCTCTCTCGAATCCGTAATCATCCCACGTCATCTTGTTCCAACAGAACCAAAAGCTCAAATCCTAAACTATTAAACGCCTGCAATCGAAAATTACACCAATGACAAAACACATTCTTTGTCTAAGTTTTGTCTAAGTATTATCAATATGGTGCGGCTGGAGGGAATCCCCCCCGCGTAAGCGGATATATTTTCCATGCCGGAGGCGTAAATAGGATAGGCCAAGGGCGGGTGTGCGGGGGCCAATTCCGGCGCGAAGCGCAAATACTTCCAAACATGGAATGACATTCTAGAAAGGGCGGGGGCAGGTCTTAGGGGGCCAATCGAACCCGTGGTTATCTTTTCTTACCAAAAAACGTGCGGCTGGAGGGAATCGAACCCTCGTGTCTAGCTTGGAAGGCTAGCGTTCTACCATTGAACTACAGCCGCAAACCATCTGCGCCGTAGAGGATTTGAACCTCTAACCTCCTGATTCGTAGTCAGGTGCTCTATCCAGTTGAGCTAACAGCGCTTGAAAGGCAACCCTACCTCAAGGCGTCTTCTCGGGCAATCCTGAGGAACCCCCCTCCAAACTCCCCCGCAACTCCTTCACCCACTCCTCCAACTTCGGATGATAGGGACACGTTCGCAAAATCTCCATCTTCTGCGCCCACGCCGCCTCCTTCTCGCCTAGGGCCTCCTGATCCGACGCCCTCTCCCACAAAAGCTCAGGCCTCTTTAATATTTTATAATCGTCCGCCCCCAATGTCTTCACCTTCTTCTCCACCCTCTCATCCATCCGCCCAATTCGTTGATCCCATAACCGCAACAGCTCCTTATTTTTGCCTTCCAACAGAAGCGGTCGCAAAACTTTCTTGAAAATCGCCGCCTCATTCCCAGCCGCCACATCCGCCGCCGGCACTTCCTCTAAGAAACCACCAATCTGCCGATCCCGCACCAGTGGACTCTGCTTCGCCGGTTGATCAAACATTCCTGTGCTCTGCTTTTTCGAAGCGTCCGTCCTCTTCTTCCCCTTGCTCTGTGCCCCCGCTGGCGGGGCAACCACCGCCGTCACCACCGCCTCTTCTACCTCCGTGGAGTTCTCTGGCTTCGTCAAATCATGGTAGTAGGCCAGCCACTCCGCCGCCGTTGGTCTCTCCTTCTCACCCAAAGCCTCCCGACAAACCAACGCCACATAGCGCACCTGCAACTGAACACTCTCACCAAAAGCTAAAGAAGAAATCATCTCCCTTTCCTGCGCCCGCCATTCCCCAAAGCGCGTATCCCCATCCTGCGTCCGCCCATACTCCACATTCCGATAACTCTCTAAATAAACCTGCACCGCCTTGATCCGCTCCTGCCCCGCTTCCGCCAAATCTCGCGCCGCTTTGCTCAACACCTCCCGCGTCATCTTCTCATTCTTGGCCACCAACGCGGTTAACTCGGCTAATGCCTTCGCCCGATCCATCTTCTCCTCCCCCCAACCCGTCCCCCCCACTAACACCAACCCGCCCAGCACCAACCAAAGTCGGCCCATCTGACAAAAATATTGCCTCATGCCTCCACCCTGAACCGCCCCCTTCTCCCAAACCAACTTTTTATTCTCAGGGGTTCCCTTTTGACCCCATCCTCATTTTTTGCGATGCTTTCCAATTCGGGCGGATACCGAAGTGGCCAAACGGGGCAGACTGTAAATCTGCTGGCTTACGCCTTCGCTGGT
>CANESK010000097.1 GCA_947441075.1 Verrucomicrobia subdivision 6 bacterium | reverse complement strand
GTTGGGGGTGATTGTGGCGGGGATGCGGGTGGGAGGACGTTGATGGCGGGGAAAGAGGGGCGACGTTGGTTCGGCACAGATGGGATCCGTGGGAGGGTGGGAAAAGAGCCGATGACTCCGGAGTTTGTGGCGGCGTTGGGTGAGGCGGCAGGAAGGTATTTTTCAAAAAAACATCCTCGTGGAAAGATTCTCATAGCCCGAGATACCCGGGAGTCGGGTCGGATGCTGGAATCGGCGTTGATTTCCGGAATCGAATCTGCGGGACTGGAGGCGGAATCGATCGGGGTGATTCCCAGCGGGGCAGCGGCGATGGTGGGTCTGCAGAGGGGGGCCTGTGGGGTGGCGGTTTTGAGTGCTTCCCACAACCCTGCGACGGATAACGGAGTGAAATTTTTCGGGGCGGACGGAGGTAAGCTGGGGGATTCGGAGGAGGAGGCAATCGAGGGGCTTTTGAAGCTGGAACACCCTCCGGTCCTGACGGAGAGAGCGGTTTCGAAAGGGTTTTCGTGCGAACCCGAGGCGTTTGATCTCTATCGGAAGCGGTTGCTGGGGATCTTTGGGAAAAATTTCTCTCTGAAGGGATTGAAGATTTTGGTGGATGCGGCGAACGGGGCGGCTTGGTTTACCACTCCGGAGATACTTCGTGGGTTGGGGGCGGAGATGGAGGTGATGGGGGCAGAGCCAAATGGGGTCAACATCAACGAAGGGTGTGGATCGGAACATCCGGAGAAGTTGATGGAGGCGGTAGGAAAAAGATCGGGCTGGATCGGATTGGCACACGACGGGGATGCGGATCGGTTGGTTTTTGTGGATGAAGACGGGGGGAAGGTGGATGGGGATGAGGTGATTGCGATGGCGGCAATGGACGCTCTGGAGAGGGAAAAACTATCCGGGAAGACAGTGGTGGTAACGGTGATGAGTAATCTTGGGCTGGATGAGATGGTAACGGCGCGGGGAGGGAAGGTGGTTCGGACGCCGGTGGGGGACCGTTATGTGGCGGAGGCGATGCGGAAGGGGGGATTTGGGGTGGGAGGAGAGCAGTCGGGACATCTGCTGTTCTTGGAGGATTCGCCGGCGGGAGATGGGCTGCTTTCGGCATTGAAGATTTTGGATCTGGTTGCGAGAAAGAAGAAGCGGTTGGCGGAATTGCGGAAGGAGATGAGGAAATATCCCCAGCAGCTGACCAATTTGAAGGTCCGTCATAAACCGGCGTGGGAGAAGGTAGAGCCAGTGGCCCGTGGGGTACAGGAAGCGGAGGCTTTTTTAGGCAAAAAGGGGAGGGTTTTACTTAGATATTCGGGTACGGAAAATCTGGTGCGACTGCTTGTCGAAGCGGATGAAATCGATAAGCTTCGAAAGGTTCAGGAGAAGCTGGTGCCGATTCTGAAGGAACATTTAGGAGAAAAATAAAAGATGAGCGCAAATGCCTTGGATCAACTAAAGAAGTTCACCACCGTCGTGGCGGACACGGGGGATTTTGCGTCGATGAAGGAGTTTGCTCCGCAGGATGCGACGACAAATCCGACGTTGATCGAGAAGGCCACGGACATTCCGGCCTATCAGGGGCTTTTGGAGAAAGCGGTGGCAGAGGGCAAAGGCGGGGCGGGTTCAAAAGAGGAGCGTGCCAAGGGTATCATCGATCGTTTGCTGATCCTGTTTGGGTGTGAAATTTTGAAAATTGTGCCAGGTCGGGTTTCCACCGAGGTGGATGCGAGACTTTCCTTTGATGTGGAAGCGACGGTGGCAAAGGCGCGGCATCTGATTGCGATGTACAAGGAAGCTGGGATCGAGCGGGAGCGAATTTTAATCAAGATTGCAGCAACATGGGAGGGGTCGCAGGCGGCCAAGATAGTCCAGAAGGAAGGGATTCAGTGTAATTTGACCCTGATGTTTTCGCTGCCACAGGCGGTGGCTTGTGCGGAGGCAGGGGCCAGGTTGATTTCCCCCTTCGTGGGCAGGATTTACGACTGGTACAAGAAAAGCACTGGGAAGGAGTATGTGGGGGCGGAAGACCCAGGGGTGAAGTCGGTTCGGCAGATTTATGCTTATTACAAGAAGTTTGGATATCCGACTCAGGTGATGGGGGCGAGTTTCCGCAATATGGGTCAGATTCTGGAGTTGGCGGGATGTGACCTGCTGACGATCAGTCCGAATTTGTTGGCGGAGTTGAAAGCCTCAACGGTATCCGTGGCAAAGAAATTGGATGTGGAAGCAGCGAAGAAAGATCCGATTTCGAAACTCCCTTTGGACGAGAAGAGTTTTCGCTTCCTATTGAATGAGGATGCGATGGCGACGGAAAAGCTCGCCGAAGGAATCCGGCTGTTTTCCGCAGATATTGTGAAGCTTGAGAAGAAGATTCTCGCGAAGTTGTAACGTTTAGCTGGCGAGAAGCTGGCGAAGGACGTAGGGGAGAATTCCACCGTGGAGGTAGTACTCCACTTCGACGGGGGTATCGAGCCGACTGAGGATGGGGGTTTTCTCGGTCGAACCGTTTTCTCTCTGGATGACCAAAGTGAGTTTTTCCTGAGGTTTGGGCGGTTGACTTAAACCCTCGATCGAGAATGTTTCCGTCCCGTTGAGTTTAAGAGTTTGCGCGTTGATTCCTTCTGGGAAGGTGCAAGGAAGGACTCCCATGCCGACAAGGTTGGAGCGATGGATGCGTTCGAAACTTTCTGCGATGACAGCACGCACTCCCAAGAGACGAGTTCCTTTCGCAGCCCAATCCCGAGAGCTGCCTGTGCCGTACTCTTTTCCTGCGAGAATGACCAAAGGAATCTGGGCTTTTCGATACGCCACGGCCGCATCGTAAATGGAGATCTGGGACTTTTTGGGATCAAGAAGGTTTAGAGTCATGCCCCCTTCAACACCTGGGAGCATGAGATTTTTGATTCTAACGTTCGCGAAAGTTCCCCGGGTCATGACCCGATCGTTGCCTCGGCGGGCGCCGTAGCTGTTGAAATCGTCGGCAGGAACACCTTCGGCGATGAGGTAGGCACCCGCAGGGGATGTTTTTTTAATATTTCCTGCGGGAGAGATGTGGTCAGTGGTGACCGAGTCACCGAAGACACCGAGGCAGCGGGCAGATTGGATGCCAGCAACGGGGGAGGGTTGGAGAGAAAAGTTTTCGAAGAAGGGAGGTTCCTGGATGTAGGTGCTCTTACGGTCCCAGGCGTAGGTTTGTCCCGGTTTGCTGGGGATTTCGTTCCAAGCGGGGTTCTGTTCGGAGAAATCCCGATACAGTTTTTGGAAAACTTTAGGTTGCAGGGCGGATTTCATGGCGTTCCCGATCTCTTCACGGGTGGGCCAGAGATCGCGGAGATAAACCGCTTTTCCATCCTTCCCTAGGCCGATTGGATCTTTGGAAAGATCCAGATCCACCCGGCCGGCGAGAGCGAAAGCGACGACGAGGGGAGGGGACATAAGGAAGTTGGCTTTGACGGAGGAGTGGACACGGGCCTCAAAATTCCGGTTTCCCGATAGAACACTCGCGGCAATCAGGTCGTGTTCGATGACCGCTTTTTCGACTGGAGCGGGGAGGGGACCCGAGTTTCCGATACAGGTGGTGCAACCATATCCAACGAGATTAAATCCAAGCTGATCCAGATATGGTTGGAGGCCGGTTACATCCAGATAGTCGGATACGACGCGGGATCCGGGGGCGAGGGAGGCTTTGACAGTGGAATCCACCGTAAGGCCGTGTTCTACCGCCTTTTTGGCGAGGAGTCCTGCGGCGAGCATGACCGATGGGTTGGAAGTGTTCGTACACGAAGTGATGGCGGCAATGACGACGGACCCGTTACGCAAGGTTCCGGGGTGGTCGAGCTTTGCTTTTCCTGCGACGGGGTCGGGTGTGGGGCGATCGGAGAGCATCTCTTGTTCGTCGGCCGACATAGTCACCTTGGCCGTTTGAGTCAGCTGTTCGGAATTCTTGCCGTATCCCCCCTCTGCAACCGATTTGGTGAGGAGGTTATTGAACGTGGATTTCAGCGCAGGGATTTCGATCCGGTCCTGGGGACGTTTGGGCCCTGCTACGCTAGAGCGGACCGTGGCGAGATCGAGTTCCACGACAGAGGAGAAGGAGAGGGCATCTTTTTTCGTGGCGATGCCAAAAAGGTTTTGGGCGCGGTAGTAGTCTTCGACCAGTTTGACGAGATCATCGGGCCGGCCGGTGCCCCGGAGGTAGGCGAGGGTTTCTTCGTCTACGGGGAAGTAGCCCATCGTGGCACCGTATTCGGGGGCCATGTTGGCGACTGTGGCGCGGTCAGGGAGGGTAAGTTTGGCGGCTCCGGGGCCATAGAATTCGACGAATTTTCCGACGACTTTGTGTTGGCGTAGGATTTGGGTGACGGTGAGGGCAAGATCGGTGGCGGTGGC
>CANESK010000096.1 GCA_947441075.1 Verrucomicrobia subdivision 6 bacterium | reverse complement strand
CGTAGCACAGCTTGGTAGTGCGCTTGTTTCGGGTACAAGAGGTCCCGGGTTCAAATCCCGGCGGCCCGATTAATTAAAAGCCGTAAGAACCCGTTCTGGGCGATGGGGTTAGGAAAATAGGGGATTAACCCGTTTTTCAGTTCGCTACGGAAGAGCAGAAACGGTAATTAAGAAAAAATGAAAATAAAAATCATTGCCACAATATTCTTGTTTCTCATTTCATTTGTGCGAGCTGCCGATACTTCTGAGAAATTGGAGCCAAGAGGCGGGAATACCGGGGGGGTATCACCCTCTGGAGGTTCTGAAGCGGTATCCCATCTATTCCCTTACAATGTTGGAGATGTTATTGGGTACACAACAGCCAACTCTTCATTGGCTACGCAAAAGGCAGCCAAGATAGTTTCGATTAAAGGAAAGTGGATTAAGATTGATGGAAGATCTGGGAATCGAAACTTTAACTGCTGGGTAAATACAGATAATCTTGTTGAGGTTTGGAAGGAGTAGTTGACTGACCCGACTTTTAAGCACCCTACGGAAGAGCCCTGTACAAGTAGATCATCGAATCTTGCAACAATACCTAACTGGGTCTCATACTAATCCTGTGAAACAAATAACCTGGTGTATTCTATTTGGAATGATGGTGATGGCTGTGGTGGCTAAAGAAGATCAGAATGCAAACTGTACAAGTGAAAACTATTCATCAGAGTTATTGAAGAAAGGTGAGGCGGGCGATGTTAAGGCACAACTCGCTCTTTGGCATTGCTACAGTTCTGGGCGTCATGGAGTCGATCAAGATCAGAAAGAAGCACTCAAATGGCTAACAAAAGCTGCTGATCAAGGTGATCCGGTTGGACAATTCAATCTTGGTTGGAACTACGCAAAGGGAGTTGGAGTTACAAAAGACGAAAAACAAGCCGTAGTATTATTTTCCAAAGCTGCAGAACAAGGCAGCGGGCTTGCGCAAGGAAGTCTTGCGATCTGCTACGCAAAAGGCGCAGGAGTTATTCAGGACGATAAAAAAGCAATTGAGTGGTTTACCAAAGGAGCGGTCAAATATTTCTCCAAGCAAGCTGAAGCAGGAGATGCAAAGTCTCAGGCAACTCTCGGACTTTTTTATGCATACGGGATAGGTGTAGAAAAGAATGAGAAAAGAGCTATCGAATTGCTTATGAATGCAGCAAAACAAGTGATGCCTACTGCATTTTAAATAAAAGTTAAAGAATCCAAGCCATCAACCAATCTCCAACAAAACCCTAGTACCCCCGACCGGAGTGCGGGGCAGGCCCCGACGCTGGTCGGGGCGGGCCCGATTTCAGTAGCCCCGATCGGAATCGGGGTAAACGTACTGGGATCGGGGCAGTGGGGAGATTGAAAAAGACGACCACAGAGTCGGTTTTGCGAAATTGGGGGGTTGGCAATGCCTTGATTAATCAGGAATCGGTTCTTTAATATTGTGTGGCCCTGTTCTCCCGCCTTTTTTGGCTTCTTCTCTTGATTGTGACCGATCTTGGGTTTGCCCGGATCGGGGAGAAGTCCCAGGTGGAACTAGGCATCCCTTCTGATGGCAAGACCAGTTCCTTTGAGCAGAAGGAAGAGTCCAAACAACCAACCGCAACAAAGGCCCATGTTGCCCAAACTCCATCGCCATCACCGGTGAGATTGCCTGAAACCCAGAGCGTTGTGTTTTTCTGGAAGACAGATCAAGGGGCGGTTGAAAGCAAAGTCGCCAAGGTAAAAGGGGATGGTGATGTCGTGGAGATCCTCAGTGAGGACAAAAAGCTTCCGATTCTTGGTTCACGTCTCGTACTTGTCATCACTCCACTTTCTCCCGGCAACGATATCCAAAAGCTGACAAAAGAGCGGGTGGATTTGGCTTCCAGCCGTTACGACAGGGCAGAGAAGATGGATGAACTGAAAACACTCTTGGCCGATGGCAGGGCAAAATGGAAATCGATCAAAGCCGAACCAGAGGCTCCCGTGCTTGCCTCTAACCGACCCGATTCATTGGCAGAGTTAGATATAACGACCGCTGCAGGGGTTGAGGAGCCTGCCCTTGTGGTCTCAAAAGATGAAACAAAGCCAAAAATAGCATGGGAGAGTTGGATTTCATGGGCGAAGAGTTTTACAGGAAAAGCATTAGGCAGATAAGTCCCTAAAAAATCGGTTCGAATCAGAACCTGTGTCACACAAATGTTGCCTAACAAATTTGGCTTTTGGATTTATGCCTCTAGAAATAGCGGATGAATCGTTTCTTAGTCATTTTCGGGTTCCTCCTTCTTTGCAGTCTGGGACAGGCGGGGGAGGTGCCAAAAACATTGATTCTCACTTGGGAAGGGGATCCCTGCACGACGATGACGGCACAGTGGTTGCGCGGACCGGGGTTAGGGAATCGACCCGAAAGAGGAAAAGAGGAGGTGGTGACTTGGAAAGAGTCCCAGCTGTCGGATTGGAAAACGTTGAAGACGAGTTCGACCGATTTTCCTGATCCCAAAAAAATGGGGTTGGTTCGGTGGGAACTGGTTCGCGCCCGCTGGCAAGATTTAAAGCCTGACACGGAGTATCTTTTTCAGATCGGGGATGCACCAGTTCGAAAATTCCGATCGGCCCCAGATCATCTGCACAAACCGGTCATATTTGTCGAAGGAGGGGATGTGGATGTGTTGGAGTCTTCGGCCCAAATGATGAAGTTGGGGGCGCAGCAGGATCCCCTCTTTATGAGTGTTGGTGGAGATCTGGCTTATGCGGACGGGCATGATGTGGTCAGGGAGATTAAGTTTTGGGAGCAGTGGAGTCAGGCGGCGTGTGCTCCGGACGGACGGGTGGTTCCTTTTGTGGCCGGGATCGGGAACCACGAGGTAAAAGGTGGGTATGTGCAGAAAGGAGCAACCTTTATGCAGATGCGGCAAAGGGCGCCGTTCTTCTATTCGCTGTTTGGGGGCTTGTATCGCAAAGCGGAGCCCGTGGCGTTGGACTTTGGTGATTATCTATCCCTCCTCCTGATGGATTCCGGGCATGTCCTTCCCATTTCCAGTCAGACCGAATGGTTGAAAAACAATCTTGAGAAACGGAAATCGGTTCCATGGGTATTTGCCTCCTGGCATGTGCCTGCTTTTCCTTCCTTCCGAAAATGGAAGCACCAGAAGGAGATCGTGGAGGTGCGGGGGCATTGGGTTCCTGTTTTAGAAGGATCGACCGTGACGGCAGTTTTTAATCATCATGACCACAACCTGCAAAGGGTGGAGTCGGAGGGGAAGTGGGGCAGAAAGATTCCCTTTTTAGGAAACGGAGCTTTGGGGGTGGAAGCACGACCCCAGAAGTGTCCGGAGTCGCAAAAGCTTTCGAAGGCGTTCTCCCAGTCCGACTATGTGAACGTAGTTCAACTCCGTGCGGATGGGGCGACGATACGTTCTTTGGGGCCGAGGGGGCAGGAGTTGGATCGGGTGGAGTTCCCTAAGAACGCGGACTGATTTTTCATTCTCCGCATCGACACTCTCGATGGTTTCTGGTCTGCTGACGGGATGATGATTCCCGAAAGTTGGTGGGCGCCCTACCGCGATTTGCGGTGGCAGGGTGCCTTGGAGATCCTGATTTTGACGGGGGTTTTCTACTACGGGTACAAGCTGTTAAGGCGGACCCAGGGTGCAAAGGTGTTCAGCGGTTTTCTTTTGGTGTTTCTGGTTGCGTTGCTGGCATCCCGTTTTCTGGAATTAAGGGTGTTGAGTTTCTTATTGCAGGCGTTTGTCTCGGTTTTGGTTTTGGCTTTTTTGATTTTATTTCAGCCGGAAATTCGGCGGGCATTGGCCGAGATTGGAAAAGCAGGGGGATTTTCGATCCATGGGGAGCGTCAGTCGTTCATCATCGAGGAGGTGATCAAGGCGGTGGAGGCGTTGCGGGAAAGAAAGTATGGGGCGCTGATCGTTTTTGAGCAGGCGGATTTGGCCCAGGGGTTGATCGATTCGGGAGTGCCGGTGCGGGGTCAGGTTTCGGAGGAGCTGTTGGCCACGATCTTTTTTAATCAGACCCCGTTGCATGACGGGGCGGTGGTTCTACGGGGGGATCAGGTCGTGGCGGCGGGGTGTATTTTACCCGTGAGTCAGCAGGGGATGAGTCGGATCCTGGGGCTGCGTCACCGAGCAGCGCTTGGGGTGAGCGAGGAAAGTGACGCGGTGGTGCTGGTTTTGTCGGAGGAGACGGGGGAGTTGACCTTATGCAGGCAGGGAAAGATGGAGAGGCCGCTGGAGATTGATGCACTTCGGCAGAAATTGACGGAAATTTTGGTGAGTGGGGAAAGAGTTTCGTGGGGGGGCGGGTTGATCCGTGGGTTCTTGAGGCCGACAGGTGGACAGAAGGCGTTGGGGAGACGGGTGGCGCGGGTGGCGGTATGTATGGTGACCGCTCTTGTTCTGTG
>CANESK010000095.1 GCA_947441075.1 Verrucomicrobia subdivision 6 bacterium | reverse complement strand
GCCTACGTTTCCTGCTCAACCTTCCGCCTACCCATCGCTCGCCTTGCTGCCGCTCAAGCTGCACTCAAGGACTAGACCGCTCTCGGTTCCCATCAGGCATGCTCACTGCATGGGAGAAACTCTCCCCACCACTCTGCTATCGCTTATCCCTTAGCCTATTGTCGCTAATACCTTTGCGGTTGCTCTTTCACTCTCCTTACGAACCGCCCATCATTCAAACGTGAACGATTTTCGTGATGGTGCCCTCGGCGCCTATCTAAAGGAAATAGGAGAAATCCCACTTCTGACTCGTGCCGATGAAGTCCGACTAGCCAAACGAATGAAGCGCGGAGATCGCGCCGCGCGAGAGCTGATGATCAGGGCTAACCTTCGCCTGGTAGTCAAAATCGCCAATGATTATGCTGGCCTTGGGCTTCCCTTACTCGACCTGATCAGCGAGGGAAACATTGGTCTCATGAAAGGGGTTGAACGCTTCGATCACACCCGCGGAACCAAGTTTAGTACTTATGGTTGCTGGTGGATCAAACAGGCGGTCCGCCGTGCTCTCGCCAATCAGTCAAAAACCATCCGCCTGCCCGTCCACTTAGTCGATAAATTGGCCAAAATGAGGCGGATCGCCATCCAGCTCTTCGATGAGCTTGGTCGCGAACCCACCGATGAAGAGCTAGCCAAAGAGATTGGTATCTCCGCCTTGCGTATTGCCCAGCTACGCCGCATCTCCATGCGACCTACCTCGCTCAATACCATGGTCGGCAACGAAGCCGATGTGGAATTGGGCGACCTCATTGCCGATGAAACCGCCGCCATGCCAGGACGCGATCTCGAAAGTCGCAACCTAATAAAAGAACTACGTAGTGTCCTCCATGTTCTCGATCCACGGGAGCGCTCCATTCTCTCCCTACGCTTTCCTCTCAGCGACGAGACTCCGCCCACTCTCGAACAGATCGGCAAAAAGTTTAAAGTCACCCGAGAGCGAATTCGACAGATCCAAAGCATTGCCCTGAAAAAACTCCGGACCGCAATCGAAACTCTCCCCACCACCGGAAGAAATCCCTCTCGCGACAAAGAAGACGAATAAGCCAATCCATCTTTAGGTTTTGCCCGCATCCCCGCTTTGCGGGAGAATCTTATTTAATGAAACCCCCAGCTCTGCGGAGCGCCCGCGATCGCCTCGCCGGTGCCGTGCGTACTATCGAGAGTGCCCGCACCGCTGGTGAATCGAGCTACTTAACCGACGCCATCTACCGCGATGCCCAATTTTTTCGGTTTGCTTGCGCGGATATGAATGAACGATACCCACGACGGCGAGTCGACTTAGTCGTCGCCTACGACGCCTCTGCCCTGCCCCTCGCCTCGTCTCTCGCCTATATTGTCGGTGGTGGATTAGGGGTTCTCCAACCCTCGGGGCGTGCCCCCATTCTCGATCTCCAAAGTATCCCCACGGGCTGTCGCTTTATTTTGGTGGCTGATGTCCTCCATCGCGGCACCCAGCTTGCCTCCGCAGCCACGCTTCTCCGTCAAAGCAAAGGCGAGCTGATCGAAATCGTCTCTCTCCTCGAAATCACGTCCGCCCACGGGTCGAAACTCCTTGCCCCGCTCCCAACCTACTCGATCTGCTCCTTGCCTTAATCTCAACGAAACCTGAGAAGAAAAGCTTTCTAGATCACTTTCACCTTAGGCTTCGGCCGAGATTTGCCATAGACCGCCGGCTTTCTTTTACCTGTTTTAACCAGACTCCTGCTCGCCTCCACACTCACTCCGCCCAAATGGTGAGCCTTCTTCCAATCATCAATCTGATCCCTAAGGAGCGCAGCACGCTCATACTCCAGCTTTTCCGAAGCCTCCCACATCTCCTCTTCAAGCTGCTTTAGGACCTCCTGAGCGTCGGCCGTGGCCTCACCGCCACCTACTTGGGCATGAATCCCCCGCGCCGTCCGCACGATCGTTTGTAAACTCTCCTGCACTCCACGAATGACTGATCGCGGTACTAAGTTATGCTCCTGATTATACTTTTCCTGAATCGCCCTCCGTCGATCCGTTTCTCGGATCAACGCTAGAATTGATTTCGTCATCCGATCGGCAAAGAGAACCACCTCCCCGTTTAAATGCCGTGCCGCCCTACCCGCCGTCTGAATCAAGGAGGTCTCTGAACGCAGATACCCCTCCTTGTCCGCATCCAGAATGCAAACCAAGGAGACCTCTGGCAGATCTAATCCTTCCCGTAAGAGATTAATTCCCACCAGAACATCGATTTCGCCCGACCGCAACTCTCGCAGAATCTCCACCCGCTCAATCGCGTCCACCTCCGCATGAAGATAGCGGGACTTAAACCCTGCTTCTTTTAAATAATCCGAAAGGTCCTCAGAAGACCTGCGGGTCAAAGTCGTAATCAACACCCGCTCACCCCGAGCCACCCTTTCGTGACACAGCGCAATCGTTTCGTCGACCTGACCCTTTAGCGGCCTTACTTTCACCGGGGGATCAAGCAAGCCCGTCGGACGCACCACCTGCTCCACCACTTGACCTCTGACCTTCCCAATCTCGAAGGGAGCGGGCGTGGCCGAAACATAAATTACCTTTTGTATCATGGCACCGAACTCATCGAATTTCATCGGACGATTATCTAAAGCCGAGGGCAACCGAAAACCATGCTCCACCAGCACCGTCTTGCGACTCCGATCCCCCGCATACATTCCTCCGACTTGCGGCACGGTGGCATGACTCTCATCCATCACCACCAAGAATTCGTCTCGGAAAAAGTCAATCAAGGTGCTCGGCTTAGCCCCTGGGCTCCGCCCCGAAAGGTGGCGGCTATAGTTCTCGATCCCACTACACGTTCCCATCTCTTCCATTAAATCCAGGTCATACTCAGTTCTCATCTTTAGCCGTTGGGCTTCAAGCATTTTGCCAATCCCTTCGAGTTGGCCAATTCTCTCCCCCAATTCTGCTCGGATTGAAACAACCGCATTTTTCATCTTTTCCGCTGGAGTCACATAGTGCCTCGCTGGCGTCAAAACCTCCCGCAGAGGGCGCCCCATCTCTTTTCCTGTGGAAGTTTCATATCGGGTTAAGCGATCGATTTTCTCTCCCAAAAGTTCAATCCGTACCCCGGCATCCTCCTGAGCCAACCAAACCTCAATTGCATCCCCACGTACGCGGAACTGACCCCGTTCCGGCGCAAGATCATTCCGCTCATACTGAATCTCAACCAAACGCGCCAAAAGATCTTCTCGGGATACCGTTAGGCCAGGTTCCAGACAAAGAAACATCTTTTCATAATCTTCGGGAGAACCCAAACCGTAGATACACGAGACACTCGCCACCACAATGACATCTTTCCGTGTGAGTAAACTGGTCGTCGCTGAAAGTCGTAACCGCTCAATCTCTTCGTTAATCGAAGAATCCTTTTCGATGTAGGTATCGGTTCTGGGGATGTAGGCCTCAGGTTGGTAATAGTCGAAATAACTTACGAAGTACTCCACCGCGTTATGCGGAAAAAATCCCTTCAGCTCACTGTAGAGCTGCGCCGCCAAAGTCTTGTTATGACTCATCACCAGAGTTGGCAAACCGAGCTCCTGAATGACATTGGCAATCGTAAAGGTCTTCCCTGAGCCCGTAACCCCATGGAGCACATTATGTTTCTCTCCACTTCGCAAACGCTGCAAGAGAGCCTGAATCGCCTCAGGCTGATCACCTGCGGGAGCATAAGGGGATTCAATTTTAAAATTCATAAAAGGAAGCGTGGGCCGTGTAGGATTTGAACCTACAACCTACTCCTTAAAAGGGAGCAGCTCTACCATTGAGCTAACGGCCCTGCTTTGAAAGGGTAGCGGATTCTGCAATTTCGTCCATCCTCCGCTCAAGTCCAAAAGAGCACTTCTCCTATGTACCTACCAGCCAGCCTAAACCATGGACGAGAGGCTCTACTTCTCCTTCATTACCCAAACCCCGTCCCACTCCTTCTCAGGAGGGTTTTTCTGGAAATAGTCACACCGCTCAATGTATATCTTACTCAACTTGTCCCCCCCATGGGCCTTGAGCGCCTCCCCGAAAGCAGCTTTCGCACGATCCCAGTCCTGTTTGCGATACTTCCCTAGCCCATCCTTAAAATAGTTGATCACTTCCATCGGGTTGGGGAACGACGCGTCCGTGTGATAATCCAGCACTTCAAAAATAACCACCGGTTCAGTCTTCCCCTTCACCACCACTCGGTCGGCTTCACGCATTCGGTAGGTCCCCTTGAGCTTCCTGACCGTTGCATCACTAATTAGCATCTTCGCCCCATACTGCTTACAGGCTGTCTCCAGACGCGCCGCCAAATTCACCCCATCCCCAATCACCGTATAGTTCATCCGCTTGGGTGATCCGATATTCCCACTGACAATCGTGTCGGTGTTAATTCCCAATCCCATGTCGATCGCCATC
>CANESK010000094.1 GCA_947441075.1 Verrucomicrobia subdivision 6 bacterium | reverse complement strand
GGAGCCACCGCATTCACCCGCACCAACGGCGACAGCTCAATCGCCAACTCCCGCACCAGATGATTCGCCGCCGCCTTACTCGTGTCGTAAGCCAAACTCCCCTTCTTCGCCACCACCGCGTTGACGCTCGTTGTCAGAACTAAGCTCGCCGGCAAACCTTGGGCCTTAAAGATTTTGTTCGCCTCATCCGCTACCACATAGGAACCGGTTACGTTGATGGCAAAGGTCTGCGCCCATTTTTCATCGGGAATTCTTCCCTCGAGGTCAGGCGGAACAAAAATGCCCGCCGTCACCACGACTCCATCGAGTCCTCCGTAGGCGTAGACCGCCTCTCCCAACATCTCCGCCACGCTTTTCCGATCTACAATGTTGGCCCCCAGACCGATCGCCGGGCCGCAACCAGAAATCCCCGTGCCCGCCACTCCAATCCCATCCCCCAGCTTCTTTACTAGCTCGGCGGAAGTTTCTTGAGCCGACTTTTCGTTCAGATCCACACAAACAATCGAAGCTCCTTCCTTAGCCAGACGATGCGCCGTCTCCTTGCCAATTCCGCTCCCTGCCCCGACCACTGCGATGACTTGACGCGCTAACTCCTGCTCCGCTGGCATCCGCTTAAGTTTAGCCTCCTCTAACTGCCAGTATTCGATATCAAACGCCTCTTGCTGGGGAAGATTAATATACCCTCCAAGCGCCTCCGCTCCGCGCATCACCTCGACAGCACAGTTGTAAAACTCCGCTGTAACCCTCGATTCACTTTTCGATTTGCCCCATGCCACCATTCCTAGCCCAGGGATCAGGACAACCGTTGGATTCGGATCCCGCATTGCAGGCGAATCTTTCCGCTTACACTTCTCGTAATACTTCTTGTAGTCCGCCCGGTAGGCTTCGAGCCCTTCCTCCAGAAGGCTTCGCAATTTTGCCACATCGCCCGTCGCCGGATCCCACGGAACATAAAGTGGCTTAATCTTCGTCCGCAGGAAATGATCTGGGCAGGAGGTGCCCATCTCCGCCAAGCGTGGGGCATCTTTGCTATTCACGAAACGCAGGATCGTCGCATCCTCCTGTACCGTTCCAATCATCCGCTGCTGAGCCGACACCTTCCCCCTCAGCCAAGGCAAATTCGCAAGCCAAAGAGCTTTCCTCTCATTTTCACTTGGTGATTTATATTTTTCTCCACCAAACGTCTTATCTCCTCGGTCCTTCTTTTCGATCGCCTCCGCCGCTCTCCCCACCAACTCCAGCGTCAGCTCGTAGCACTGCTTGTCGTCCTCGTGCCAGTTGATCAGGCCATGTTGACCCATAATCGCACCCTTTGCCTTCGGATGATCTTTACACAGTTTTTCCAAGATCAGACCCAGATCAAAACCTGGCCTCTGCCAATCGGTCCAAATCACCTCGTCCCCATAAATCTCCTTGGTTAGTTCTTTGCCCTTGGCACAAGCCGCGAGGGATATCGCGTCATTCGGATGGGTGTGATCCACATGCCGTGTTGGAACAAACCCGTGCAACGGAGTGTCGATGGAGGATGGCCGCGGATTTAGATTAAAGGTGCAGTGGGCATACGCCGCCACCATGTCGTCCTCAATCTGCGACTTCGGCCCCTTCGTCTTCGATCCTAGATAGTTTTTCTGTAGCCCCTTCAGCTTCTCCATGTAGAGAGAAGAAAAACCGTCCCGCTTCGCTGTCCGCAGATCCCCGCCAGATCCCTTCACCCACAAAACCTCCGTCTCGCTACCCGTCAACGGGTCCTTTTCCATGATCTTGGACGAGGTATTTCCCCCACCTGTGTTCGTTAGGGTCGGATCTTCCCCGATCAAATTCGAGCGGTAAACTAGCCGCGCGACCGGATCGAGGGTTTTCGCTACGGAATCTTGCCAACGGTTTTTTGGATGGTTTTTCATATTTCTTAATTTCCTTTTAGGGTGCGCAGTTTCTGAAAACGTTTCCATGCCTCCTCCCACAAGGGATTAGATTGGGGTTGAAAGGTTTCAATCGGGAAAGATGCTCGTACGACTTGCCGAATTTCCTGATGGCTCTTCAGCCGACCCAACCCATAAGCCTGAATCAGAAGATTGCCGATGGCGGTTCCCTCGATCGGCCCTGCTACCACCACCCGCCCTGTCGCATCCGCCGCCATCTGATTCAAAAGCTTGTTCTGACTCCCCCCCCCAACGATATGGAGGGTCTTGATTCTCTCTCCCGTAACTTTCTCGATCGATTCCAAACACTCGCGATAGGCCAAAGCCAGACTCTCCAAACAGCATCGTATGAATGCACCTTCGGTTCCTGGGATCGACTGTCCCGTCTCTTTGGCATACTCGGTGATGCGTCTCCCCATTTCCCCAGGCGGATTCCACGAGGAAAGAAAAGGATCCAGCAAGGTGACCAGCGGCGTCGCCTCGGACGCCAACTTCGTAATCTTGTCGTAATCCATTTCTCTTCCCTGTGTGGCAAAATCCCTTCGGCACTCTTGCACCAGCCATAGCCCTGCGATGTTTTTCAAAAGCCGTATGGTGTGGCCCAAGCCAACTTCGTGAGTCAACCCCTCCTCAACACACGCCGGAGTCATCCAAGGTTTGTCACTCTCCACCCCCAGCAGGGACCACGTTCCAGAACTTAGATAGGCCCAACCTTTCCCTTCAGCTGGAACTGCCGCCACCGAAGCCCCCGTGTCATGGGAACAGGAAGCCACAACTTGGCACGAATCGGGAAGTCCTGTGGCTTGAGCTGTTTTTTTTGAAATCTTTCCCAAAACCGTTCCCGAAGGGACGATCTCAGGAAGTAGTGCAGCAGAAATTCCCACCTCTTCGACCAGCTCCTCCGCCCACTTCCGATTCTTGGGATCGTAAAACTGTGTGGTGCTCGCCAAGGAAACCTCACTAGCGGGACGACCCCCCAAGAAATAGTTCAGATAGTCCGCTACAGGCAGAAAGACCGAGCTCTGCCCCACCTCGGCCCTTCCACTCTCCACATCCGCCGCCAATTGATAGAGGGTATTGAATGGCATGAACTGCAATCCCGTCTGGGAAAAGATTTTCTCCTTCCCGATCTTCCTCACCACTTGGGGAAAGATCTTTTCGTTCCGCCCGTCCCGATAGCAAAAAGGATCCTGCGCAGCAGATTCATCCTTCGGCAAATAGACAATGTCCACACCCCACGTATCACAGCTGACCGAATCCAAAGGGATTTCCCTGTTCCCCATCTTTTTTAATCCCACCAGAATTTCCCGCTCCAGATGCCGTAGATCCCAGCGCAATCCGCCATCTTTTTCCCTTGTGCGATTCGGGAAACGATGAATTTCCTCGATGGTTATTTTGCCATCGGCAAGCGTGCCCAAGATCACCCGGCCACTTTCTGCACCCAAGTCAATGGCCGCGTGGTGGGAAATAGTTTTCAAAGGGCCTCCAATGTTTCAACTGGGATTCCATGCTTAGCTACGAACTGGGGAGATTTGTCCGTAATCAGACGAATGGGCTGGCTCCATCCGCAAAGAAAAGTTTTTGTCTCCTTGCCCAATTTCGAGGAGGTTACTAAAAAGAAAGAAATTTTGGCCCTTTCCATCGCTGCTTTTTGCAGGGAAACCACAGCGGGAGCACTGTTCCAAATTCCCCGACGATTAACAGCCTCAGCACCGAAGATCGCCGCATCAAACCGCCATCTTCGCAGAGCATGTTCCGCTCTTTCCCCGACCAAAAGGGATTGCCGAGGAACCAAATCCCCTCCCGGAACATGAAGGCTTACGCCAGTCCCCGCCAAGTATTCCACCACCGGAAGACTGTTGGTCACCACTGTTAGCTTAGCAATGCTGGCCTCAGGAAGGACTCGCGCCAAAAAAAAAGGTGACGTCCCACCATCGACGTAAATGGTAAAGCCGGAGAGCAGATGAGGTAGCACTTGCCGAGCTAAATCCTGTTTTTCAACAGTTTCCTCTTCCAGCCGCTCGGAAAATGTCGGAAACCGGGCGGAATCGTCTGTCAAAGCCCCCCCAGGAGTCCGCCGAACCCGTCCCGCTTCCTCCAATTCTGTTAAATCCCGCCGGGCAGTCGCCTCGCTCACGGAAAGTTTTCGGCAGATGTCTCCTAGCGGAAGATAACGCCCATTTTGCAGCCACCCAGCCAGCACCTCCCGCCTAGCTTCCACCACATTTCGCGACACTCTCATGAAAAGACATTGCCAAAATATATGATTGCTTTCAATCATATAATTTTTATCTTAGGTCTATGTCGTGGATTTATCCCATAAGCCTCGAAACCCACCCTCGTGCGGAGGTTGGCTGGAAATGAGGATTTTTCTCTTCGCGCCACGCTTTTCCTTCACCCTACAAATATGTTGGGAACAAGGAAGCCCGGCGGATCCATATGGATCGCCAAAACCGAACCGTCCTGCCCTTTTTTCAAAACCAATATTTAAGATGACCGATTTATGAACCCCT
>CANESK010000093.1 GCA_947441075.1 Verrucomicrobia subdivision 6 bacterium | reverse complement strand
GCCTTTGGCAAGGATCTGACGGCCTACTCCGATGCCGACCTGAAAACGATGTGCCAACCGATGGATTTCTTTGGGCTCAACCTTTATCAAGGCACTCCAGTCATTCGGGGGCCTGGAGGGAAGGAGAAGGCGGTCCCTTTTCCTCCCGGAAGTCCAAGAACAACCTTTCAGTGGCCCGTGACCCCTGAAAGTCTCTACTGGGTCGTTCGCTTTCTTTATGAGAGGTATCGTCTGCCCGTGGTCATCACGGAAAACGGTATGAGTATTTCCGACTGGGTTGCCGAAGATGGCAAAGTGCACGACCCGCAACGAATCGACTTCTTGAGCCGATATCTCAAGCAATTAAAGCGAGCCGTCTCGGAGGGCTACCCCGTCCTTGGCTACTATCACTGGACCTTGTTGGATAATTTCGAGTGGGCGGAGGGGTATCGCCAAAGGTTTGGTTTAATTTATGTGGATTTTGAAACGCAGGGGCGCACGCCCAAAGATTCTTACTACTGGTATCAGGAGCAGATCCGCACGAATGGCGATCACCTGTGACCCCCTTTCCAAAGCGGATTTGACGGGGAAGCGCTTCAGCCCTCGTCGGGCAAGTGAATCATCCCACGGCGAAGACCGACGGTGACGGCTTCGGTTCGATCCCGAACACGTAGCTTGGCAATAATACTTTTTAAGTGAGCTTTGACGGTGTGTTCGGTTACCCCGATTTTCTCGGCCAACTCTTTGTTGCTATCTCCCCCAATCAGGCGCCGCAGCACATCCAGTTCTCGTTCTGTCAGCTTATCCTTGGTTGCGTGATCAGATAATTTCTTGGCGATTTCTACAGGAACCCAACGCTCTCCATCGACCACCGCACGAAGAGCGGTCGGCAGATCATCCCCCAAGCTATTTTTTAAAAGATAACCCATTGCCCCCGCGTCAAAAGCGGCGCGCACTTCATCGTCTCCTTGATGAGTAGTTAAAATCACCACGAGAGCTTGGGGATCAAGTTGCCGAATCGAGCGGGTGGCTTTCACGCCGTCTAGAATGGGCATGCGCAGATCCATCAAGACAAGCTGGGGCTGGAGCTTGCCGTAGATTTCGACTGCCTTGGCTCCGTTCTCGGCCTCGCCGATGACTTTGAATCCCGGCTCGGTGTTCAGGAGCGCACGGATTCCCGCACGAACAACAGAGTGATCATCCACGATCAGGATGGTGATGGGGCGGGAGGTTTCTGCTCCTGCGGATAATTTCTTTTTCATGAGATGAATGGACAGCCACGAAGCGATTTAAGGAGTCGGAACTGTAACGCGAACAACCGTACCCTGTGGGGAATTTTTTTCAATTTGCAAAATCCCACCAATCCGATTTGCGCGTTCCTGCATGCCCCGAATTCCGAAGCCGTGTTGCCAGTCGGCTTGAAGGGATGTCTTTTGCAAACCAGTTCCGTCATCCACCACACAGAAGACAATACTTTTAGCGTCAGCATGGATGCGTAGCTCGAGGCGAGTGGCCGAGGCGTGTTTGATGGCATTGGTACCGGCTTCTTGGGTGATTCTGAGAAGGTTTTGTTTCACGGACGGCTCCAAGTCGGGAAGATCACCCTTCACTTCGGAGTGGAAATCTAGGCCTGCGGAATCGGCGGTCTGTTGCAGATTCCGGATAATCGCCTCGCTCAGGTTAAAACCTTGGAGAGCTAAGGGGGTAAGATTCCAGATCGAGCGACGTAGTTCAGCGTGGGTTTGGGTTATGCCCTCCTTGGCGATTTCTAAATGATGGCGAGCTCGCTCCACCCCTTGCGGGATTAGAGCTAAAGCGGTTTTCATTTGAAAGGAGAGGGCGACGAGGGACTGCTCTAAAGTGTCGTGTAAATCTGCCGCCAACCGTGACCGTTCATCTAGGACGGCGTTCCTTTCCCGAATATTGCTTTGCAGCCGAAGATTCTTGGTCAAAAGGTAGCGTCCCCAGAGAGCAACACCTATGAGAACGAAAAGGGCGATTCCAAGGGCAATAGCCAAACGCCGAGCGGTGAAGGGGCTGGCGGCGCGCAGCAGGGTTATCTGTTTTAAGGAAGGCACGAGAAGGAAAAAACCTTGAAAGACACCCTCATAATCGGTTTGGGTGTGACAAATTCCCTCCACCGCGATCTGGCTTCCGACTTCGAAACGGTCGGCCAGTTTCTCGGGGGAAGTTGGTTGAATTTCTGCCGTGACCACCCCCTCCGAGGTTTTTACAGCCAAGGTCAACGTAGTGATAGAGGGGTTGAGCACGCTCGGCTTTTCCAGAATATTGATCAGTTGACCCTCAATCCGCGTCAGTTCTCCGTGCAGATATCCATCCCGCAACTGTTGCACGGATTGGATGCTTTTGGGTTCGATCCTGCCACGGTTTCCTGTTGGGAAAGCAAAGGCATCGACCAAGACTGGCAAACCCCGCTCGACAATTGGGAATCCAACTACCTCGATCTCATCCCCAATTTTCGTTTCCATTCCTTGGGCTAAGCGCACTTCGAGACCGCCTGTTGCATCACTCAGATAAAGCGTGTCTTGCAGGGGAAAAGTCACGATGCCCTTGATCAAAAACCGCCGGCCGGGTGAGTTGTCGATCGAGTATTGGGTGATCGATCGGATCGGGGTGGGGGGCGAGCCCTGCGGATCTGGGGTGGCAGGTTGGAGAAGACGCAGATCGTTCGAGGAAGATAGCCAAAGTTGGACGGAGACAAGGCGTCGCAGGTTGTAGTTCATGCGTTTGGGAGTTGGAACTCCCGCGGTGCTTATTTTGGCACCGAGAAATTGATTTAAATTTGGCTCAAAATTGCGAGGCAGCATCAGATCGACGCGACTGGATCCCTCCACCAGTGCCAAGATCCACTGGTTTGCCTCTTTTCGTGCGGAGTGAACCCATCCCTGCACCTGAACCCTTTGCCCGTCCTCCGATCCTGTCACGAGTTGCTCAATCGATACGCTCTTGGCAGAGGGAAGGGGAGAGGACCCCACTACTTTCCAACGAGGTTGTCCCACGATAGGGGCAAAGGCACCTGGTTCGGTTACTCCGGTGACGCGGACGAGAGTCCCGGGGCTTGGAATAGGCTGAATCCGAGAGTCGACAAATACACCCCCGGATGGATCTTGAACAAAAAATTGACCATTCCAAGAAGGGTCGGCGGCTGTGACTACCCCCTGAATTTGGATTGGCAGGTGCTGTTGAGCTTGCTCCTCGGAAAGGGTGAGGATCTGCTGGGCTTGCGTGATGGGGGGACGCGGTGCTGCGAAAATTGCAATAGGGGAAAAAAGGAGGGCAAAGCAAGAAAGGGCACAAAAGGAATTTTGCCTTTCCAAAGAAGAAAAAAAAGCGCCGAAAGATAATGTGGGGAAAAGCAACATTCGAGACTATGGGTGGGGAAAAACCTCAGGCAAGCCGATTGCTCGGCGAGGCAGTTGCCGATCCAGCGGATTTCTTGCGATGATCAAAGCAGAGAAAAAAGAATTAGAGATTTCATCGTTTCGCAATTCTTGCCAAGGTGCGCGGGTTCACCTGAAAACCAACATGATACCTGCACTCATTTTCGTGACTTGGGCGGGTTTCGGTTGTCTCCTCGCTGCCCCACCCACTTTGCCAACCTCCAGCGTGCGGGTCGCTGGAACCCATATCGTCAATGAGCAGGGGAAGCCGATCGCATTGCGGGGGGTAAATTTCGGCAGTTGGTTGGTAGAGGAGATATGGATGATGCCTGTGGAGGATGCGCCACCTGCGGGCTCCTCGTTTGCCAAGGTGATCGACCACGCAAGTCTGTGGGAGACCTTCCGTCAGCGATTTGGGCAGCAGGGAGTTCTCCAGATTCGAAAGGCTTGGCGAGATTGCTGGATTACCCGTGAAGATTTCGTCCGCGTTAAGGAGCTGGGCCTGAATTGCGTCCGCCTGCCGTTCTTATACGACTCCTTGGAGGCACCCGACGGACTCTTCCCGCGAATCGATCAGGCCGTGACTTGGGCGAGGGAAACTGGCGTCTATCTGATTTTGGATCTGCATGGGACTCCTGGTCGTCAAAGTGGGCAACACCACACGGGAAAATCGGATGAGGATCAACTTTTTAAAGATTTAGAAAAAGTAAAAGAGTGTGAGCTGGTCTGGAAGAAAATCGCCTCTCGTTACGGTAAGGCACCCGAGGTGGCGGCGTTCGACCTGATGAATGAGCCGATGGGAGCTCCCAATGAGTCGACACTCTATCTCGTCTATGACCAGCTCTTGCGGGCGGTGAGAGAGGTGGCTGCAGAGAAACCGGTGATTATTGCGGATGGGTACAAGGGAATTGCCGGGATGCCCTATCCGGAATTAGCGGGTTGGAAGCAGGTGATCTTTTCTCAGCACCACTACAACTTCGGGGCCAAGCAGGTGCGAGATCACTGGGGCCCCTTAGAAAATCTGGTCGCAAAGATCGGATACGCCCGTTCGCGTAGAAACGTTCCCTATTTTGTGGGGGAGTTAAATATTGAGCCCCACTCCAGTCAGGAGATGGTGACGCGGGTTTTGGATGCCTTGGATGAGAAGGAAATTTCGTGGACGGTATGGAGTT
>CANESK010000092.1 GCA_947441075.1 Verrucomicrobia subdivision 6 bacterium | reverse complement strand
TCAAATCATCCTGCATCTTATCCCCCCACTCGTGCCGCCCCGCCGCATAAAACTTTTTTCCATACCCCGTCGATTGCCGGAAATTCGGCTGCAAAACCGCTAACCCTCGATTCGCAAAAAATTGCACCGTCCCGCTGTACCCCCAGAAATCTCGCGCCCAAGGCCCCCCATGCGGCATCACCAGCAATGGCAGATTCTTCGCCACCTTCCCCACCGGCAAAGTCAAATACCCAGGAATCTCCAGCCCGTCCGACGACCGATACCGCACCGATACCATCGGCGCCAACTTCTCCTGCGGTAAATCAGGGCGCAAAGCCCCGAACTTCTTTACCTCCTTCGTCCCACGATCAAATAAATAGTAAGTTCCAGGATCCGTATCCCCCGAACTCAAAACCAACCAGCGACCATCATCCCCCGACATATCGGCCAACCCCACCTCCCGATTCGGAAACGTCTTCCGCAGAAAAAGAAAATCCTCCTCGAAACTCTTGTCCCTCCAATAGTTCCTCTTCCGATCATCCAAATAGACCGTCCCCACCAAATCATCTGTCGCCTCCGAAAAAGCCGCCCGCGCCAAATCCACCCGACCCAACGGATCCGACTCCATCTTGCTCAACTTGCCCGACTTCGGATCCATTTCCGCCAGATAAGACAAGTCTTCCTGCCCCACGTTCGTCTCCAAATACATCGTCCGATTCCCAGGCCGAAAAGTAAATCCGCCCATCGACTCCTGCCAACTCACCTTCAAAATCGGTGCCGACAACTTCTTCCCCTCCACCCTCAATAACTCCGTCCCTCCATCCTTTGTCATCCTCGTCGCCAACCGAACCACCCCATCCAGATCCGCTACAATATCCGCACATCCCTCTTTATTTTCCCACACTGGACTCCGCGTCATCGACTCAATCTGCAGCCTCTCTACATCAAAATATTTTTCATCCCGCTCATTCACTTGCAGTAACGCTTCTCCTGGCTTCCCCTTTGGTAAGGCCATCACACTCGCCCGTGCCCCCTTCTTCAGAGGTAGCTCCACCGCCGTCGGCAATCCCGTCGCCCCATCCGCCGGCGCCGTCAAATCTAACCGTCGCAGTCGGTAGTTCTCATCCCCACCCGAATCCTGCGAGACCAGCAGGTAACGCGAATCTCTCGTCCACGTAAAACCCGCTGGAGGCCGCCCCTTCTCATCCGTCAACGGCCTCGCTGTCTCCATCGGCTGACCCCAAGCCACCAAATGAAGATTCAAAATACCGTTCTTCTCCCGCAGAAAAACAATCCAACGCCCATCCGGCGAAAGCTGCGGACTGGCCAAGGCGGGATTGCCAAAAAAAAGCTCCCGATCAATTAAATCAGTCGCCACCGCGCTTTTTTTTCCACACGCCACCCACCCCAGACTCAACCCCACTAGCCCCGCAAATAAAAGCCACTTCAAAGACATCCCCCTTGCTAGCCGAGAACTCCCCCGCAACCAAACTCTAGAAAGTTGCCTCCGCCGAGGACGCTTTCGGAGCCCAGTCATCCACCGCCGCTTTTTTCTCTCGAAACAGCGTTAACTTTTTTTCCAACTCTTTTTTCTCTGTCCCATTCGCACCCTTACTCAAGGCCAACATCGCCGTCTCCTGTGCCCTGCGAAAATCTCCCATCTCCGCATAACCCGAAGCCAGAATTCCATACGTCGGAATCAGCGGTTCATCCTGAATCGCCCTCTTCGCCAGACTCACCGCTCCTGCCCCATCTCGAAACTCCAGAAACGGGCAGTTCGCCTTCGCCCAAGCCACCATCACCCGATCCGTAGCCGTCTCCGGCATCAAGCGCATCGCCCGCCTCAAATCCGCCTTCGCCCCCGCAGGATCCCCCGTCTTGGCCAGACATAGGGCACGCCGAATCAAAACCCACGCCGTGTCGGGCGCTTGGTCCAGCACCTTAGTGTACTCATCCATCGCCTCCGCATATTTCCCATCTTTCTCCAACTCCAACCCCTCTAAAGCGGGACCAAACTTCGACTGCCTCCGAAAAGTCTCCACCGCCGCCTTTAACCTCGCCTTATCCTCCCCCTCCTCCACTTCCCGCAATCGAGACAAAAGCACCTCCTGCGCTCGCAGATACTGGTCCGACTCCGCTAAACAGGCCGCCTCCAACAAAACATTGTCAGTCGTACGATCCAACTCCACCAAACGTCGAGAAAGAGCCATCGCTCCCTTCGGATCCCTAAATTCAGCCAGTGGCCCTCCACGGGAACGCAACGTAATCAAAAACTGTAAATCATTCACCGCATCCGCCTTCTCAGTCGAAACACCTTGGGAAATAGCCTTAGCAAAATCTGACCGCGCCGCCTCTTCATCCTCCAACTTAATTTCACAAAACCCGCGCCGCATTCGAATCCAAGGAATCTCCGGTGCCTTCTGTAATGCCGCCGTATACAAATCCTTTGCCGGCCTCCAAGCCTCCTGCTGCTCCGCGGAAAAAGCTTGGTACGCCATCCCCCGACCCAACTTAACCTCCTCCGCCGCATCCAACTTCACCAACTCCTTCGGCGCCTCCTCTTTTCCTGGCACCTTGTCCTCTGCCCAAAGCACCACCCCCAAGACCCATCCACAGGCCAGCCCAAACCCTAATATTTTTACACCCCCATTCATTTGCTAACCCTAGCAACCTCCACCTCCCCGCTCAACCTCCCCGTCCTAAACACGGGATCCCTTCGAAGTCCCGAGAATACGGGACGTAGTAGGGTCGCCTCCGGCTGGTTGATTTTCTCTCGCTTGCTTCGCTGCGCTCGAGAGGATTTGAACCTCCATGAGTTGCCTCGCTACCACCTCAAGGTAGTGCGTCTGCCAGTTTCGCCACGAGCGCGTAAGAAAAACCCTAGTTTAACTACTCCCCTCTGACAAGCCGACTCGCCGAGACACCTTTGCCATCACCTCATCCAACATCTCCTCCGTCAACCGACCCGTAAACGTGTTCTGCTGACTCACGTGATACGACCCCACCAACCATCTCCCCCCAGGCAACTCCACCTCCACCCCATGAGAAAACTTCGGCTTCGGCTTCAACCCAAATTCTCGAACCACCGCCTCAAACCCAAATCCCCCTAAAGCCAAATAAACTTTCGCACTCCGCAAAAACCCCAGCTCCCTTCGAAAAAATCCCCCGCAATTGTCCCGCTCCCGCGTCGTCGGCCGATTCGTCGGTGGCGCACACTTCACCGCCGACGTAATCCACACATCACGTAACTTCAATCCATCCCCCCTCTCCCTACTCTCTGCCTGACTCGCCCATCCCACCTTAGCCAACGCCCGATACAACCATCGCCCCGACTCATCTCCCGTAAACATCCGCCCCGTCCGATTCGCCCCATGCGCCCCAGGCGCCAACCCCACCACCACAATCTTTGCCCGGGAATCTCCCCATCCAGGAACCGGTTTCCCCCAGTACTCTTCATGGGCATAAGCCGCTTTTTTCTCTCTCGCCACCAACTCCCGCCACTTCACCAGCCGCGGACATTTCCGACACCCCACAATCTCCCGCTCTAAAGCCCCCAACCCACCCAAGCCCATCTCCCTAGCCCCCTGCCCGAGGCGGAATCCGACACGACGTCCGACCCATCCACCCCGAAATCCTTTGCCGATTCATCGCAACAATCGCATAGCCAATCGACGCAAAAGGAAAAATCAAAGGGAAAAGAATGAGATGCCCCAACCACGCCCACCCCGCCACCAACGTCAAACAGTACCCCGTTGCCTCCGCTTTGCTCCGTAACTTCCCATCCTCCCCCAAAGCCTGAATCCCCTTATCTGCCAAACTCCGATCCACCATCGGAAAATTACGCATCCTCTCATCATCCTGATATCCCACCGGATCAAAAGTGCCCACCCGCGCCCTTTTCAAAAGCCAATCCACACTGCCCTGACAAAATCCGCAATCCGCATCGTAAAAAAGAGTCACTTGGGCCATTCCCCACCCTACCTCCATTTCCCCCCTCGCCAACTCACTTGCTTTCGCCCATTTCCCCGACAATCTACTCCAATGCTCAAGCCCGATCCATCCCGCCTCGGCTCACTCCTTTTTCGCCTAATCGCCAAAGGGGAAATTATCACCTACGGATACGTCGCTGTTCTACTCTTGGTCATCGCTGGCTCCATTTCCCTCTACCTCATTCACTTCATCCTCAATGCCATGCTCCTTCATCAACCCTTCTTTACCTCCCTCATATCAGTCATTAATGAGGTTCTCCTTATTCTCATCGTCATGGAAATTCTTCGCACCGTCACCCGCCTCCTCGTCTCCCCAGCCCACGATGTCAGTATCGCCGATCTCATTCCCTTCCTCGTCATCGCTGGCATCAGCGTCACCCGCCGTATCCTCACCATCGGTGCAGGCCTTTCCGTCCAAGAAACCGAGGGCCACTCCCTCGATCCGATTAAATTCAACCAATCGATGACCGAACTTCTCGTCAGCGGCGCTATTATTGTTTTAGTCGCCCTCTCTCTCTGGCTGATTAACCGCCGGATCATTAAACACGAATCTTAGCCCACCCCCAAACCAACCTTCCTAATCCCTCCAGCGGACTTATCTTTCCTCTGGCAGATAAATCGAATCGGGGAAGTTTCCGCGCAAACGCTCGCCCGAAGGGCCCTGCGTAACCGCCTC
>CANESK010000091.1 GCA_947441075.1 Verrucomicrobia subdivision 6 bacterium | reverse complement strand
GTAAAGGGGTATTTCCAGTGGTCATTATTGGATAATTTTGAGTGGGCTGAGGGTTACAAGCAGAGGTTTGGTCTGGTTCATGTCGATTACGGGACGCAAATGCGGACGTTGAAGGACTCGTGTGAATGGTACAGGAAGGTTATACGAACACAGGGGGAGGGGATTTAGAAGCAGGATTCAAAGGGATTAAGGGGTTCGGGGGTTAAGGAAGTGTAAGGATGCACAGCGGGGGAAGGTGTGAAGGCAAAAAAAGACCCGAGGGGGATTGCCCCTCGGGTCTGAAAACAAACCAAGACTTCGCTACGAGTTTTTAGCTACGGCGGCGAAAGCGAGTCGCGATAAGTCCGAGAGCTCCGAATCCAAGCAGAGAAGCGATCGAAGGTTCGGGTACCGGAGAAACAACGGCACTACCCAAGCCACTTTGCGCAGGGTTTGCATTTATTCCAGAAACCATAAACCCGTACTGCATGATCAAATTGCTTTTTCCGGTTAAATCAGCCGAAACCGAGAAGCTGCTCGATCCTGAGTTAATAACTGCGAATTGACCTATTTCATCAGCATAACCATTGCCTGGATTCAATCCTTTAATGAATGCAGTTAAGATGTAATTGCTCGCCAGCGAGTAGGAGTCGACGTTACCCGTAAAGGTAAGACTTCCAGATAGAACTCCAGGCGCTTTCTCGACGAAAGTGTTGGCTTCCATAAATTTGTTCCCGCCTCCAACACCATCGGTCCAATAGGCCCGATCAGCAGCATTGCCGGCAATAGCATTTACGTAGGTATTTACGTTCGGTTCGAGCTTCACGGTGTTGCCGGTGACTGTTGATTTAAGGTCCCCTAAACCCCATCCACTCCCGAACTGGTAAGCGCCTTTCCCTCCGCTGCCGGTAAGGCTAAACACGTTCATGTATCCATTCCAAGTTTGGCTACCATCCACGGTAACTACGGCTGCTTGCGCAGTGTAATTTGCACAAACTGCAATCAATCCTGCTACGAGTGCTAATAGACTTTTTTTCATTTTCTTTATTTCCTTTTTTTGGTTTGTTTTCTGTTTTTAAGTGGCGTCTGCCACCTAGTACTATACTGACATAATATTCTTAAAAGTCAAATAAAAAGTTTGCTAGCTTAAGGAAATATCATACTCTTCAAAGATGAATTTACATCGCAAAAATACAACCCTTTCAATCGCATTTACTCTTGTGGAACTGCTTGTGGTTATAAGCATTATAGGTCTTTTAGCTGGTTTAGCCGTTCCTGCAATAAGTGGAGGCCTAAAATCTGCTAAAGCTGGAGCATGTCTATCAAACCTACATCAGATCGGTGTAGCCACTATGGCCTATGCTGCGGATAACTCGTTTAAGCTCCCAGATGCGGGGAGTGGAACGAGCGATATGTGGGCGACTCAGCTCGCTACGTTTATATCGACCGGAACAAAGAGCAAAAAAAGTATTTTCGTTTGTCCTGGATGTGAAAAACCGGTAACCGAGGCGACAGGAACCGACGTGGCGGTGACCTATGGAATGCATAACGGTTTAATGCCTAAAGGAGGTACGGCCAGTAATATATCTTCTGTGGTTCGATCTACCGAAGTGATTCTGGCAGGTGACGTGTGTCAGAACCCTGGGAACAAAGGGTGGTCGCCGTTTTGCATTGAGCAGCCATCGATTATTTCCTCGCAGTCCGGGGGTCGGGGCGGATCTACCGACTTAGCCTCACCTATTTCTTATGGTACGGATTCAGATAGTGGTAACAGCCCATGGCTGCGCTATCGCCACAGCGGCAAGGTGAATGTCGTCATGGTGGACGGCCACGCCGAAGCGATTAAAAAAGGTTCTGTTCTTAATAAACACGTGGTTTTTGGGCAGTAGGGAGGTATGGAGGGATTAAGGGGTTAAGGGGTTAAGGGGCGTGGACGCCAAGATTTTGAATGTTTAATTTTTCCCGCGTTTGCGGCCCCGACGCTGGTCGGGGTAGAGACACGCTTGCGCGTGGATGTTGGATTGTGAAGATGTGTGAAGGTAGTTTGCAATTTGCTTAGCGGACTTCGCGTGAGGGGATTTATCACGCCATGGCCGGCAAGGAGGGTAAGAGGAATCTTTTTTGCTCACGCCATGGTCGCCAAGGACGCGAAGGTTGATACAAAGGTTGGGATACGTGGCGGCCTTAGCGGACTTAGCGTGAGGGGATTCAACACGCCACGGTCGCTAAGGACGCCAAGGTTGATACAAAAGTTGGGGTACGTGGCGGTCTTAGCAGATCCCGTATTTGCGGGATGAGGTGCTGATCGAAGTAATTTATCACGCCACGATCGCCAAGGACGCAAAGGTTGATAACGAAGAGGTATTACGTGCCGGCCCTAGCGGATCCCGCATTTGCGGGATGAGGTGATTAGTTACCTGTGACTTGGAGTCGGATGAACGCTTTTGGTTCGGTCGTGGAGATGGTGACAATCTTACGGACGTAACCTGCGGCAGCCCCCGTACCCGTGGTGATGACGGAGCTGGCTTGGCTCGTCCAGCTACTCAGATTGGTGCTGAGCTCAGCCACAATAGTGAGGGCGGCATCGTTTCGGATATCGAAGGTGTAGGTAAGGGTGTTTCCTGATCGCGTAATCGTTGCAGGACTTGTGCCGAGGCGAGGGGAGGGACCGTTGAAGGCGTACTGGATTCCTTCTTTTATTCCGTCGGCGTTTGCGTCTCCGTTGAACGCGGTGGATGTGGAGTAACCCAGTCCAGATAAGTACTGCTGATAGGAGGTGAGGGTGGTTTGGGTTCCGTTTGAAGAAGAGGCGCTGGTACCACCTGAGTTGACCGCACGAACGCGGGCATAGTAGGTGGTGCCAGGGGAGAGGCCTGTAACCGCTTGGGAAGTTCCGCTGACCGTCTGGTCTTGGCTGAAATAGGTGGAGAAGGTTGAGGAGGTGGATACGTCGACTCGATAACTGGTGGCTCCGCTGACAGCTAGCCAGTTCACCGTGAAGCCAGTTGAGGTCACGGAGGCGAAGGTGGGTACGGCTGGCGTGGCGGGTGCAGTGACCGTTGCCGAGGCGGCCTGATAGACGCGAACGTAGTCAACCTCGTAGCTGGCTGAGGAAAGTGAAGAGGCGATGGTGTTTCCCACATAATTTCCGCCCATGGCTAGGTTGAGAAGAAGGAAAAACTCTTTTTGGAAGACAGGTTGGTCAACGGGGGTTAAGGAGGCTTTGTCGACCCCATCTATGCTGAAGGTAACTTTATCACTTTCCCAGAGGACCGCATAGGTGTGGAACTGGGTCGATGGGTTGGCCACAGCCGAGCGCATCGCTGGTTGGAGTGGATCGCCACCGTTGCGTGAGGGAGAGTGCAGTGCATGACCTACCGTATTGGCGTCTGACGTTGGATTGCCTCGCCACTCCATGACATCGATCTCACCGCAGGCCGGCCAGCTTACGCTGGAAATATTATTTCCCATCATCCAAGCGGCAGGCCAGGGGCCAACTTCACTGGGGAGTTTAGCGCGAAACTCGATCTTGCCGTATTTGAAGATTCTTTTGTCCTTGGATATGATTCGAGCAGAGGTCCAAGTCGTTCCACTTTTCTTGGCTTGAATGAGGAGGCTTCCGCCTCCCACGCTGAGATTTTCTGAGTTTGAGGTGTAGGTCTGCTGTTCGCCGTTGCCCCAACCACCGCCACCAATTTCAGGGGTCCAGTTAGCTGAATTCAGGGTTGTGCCATCAAACTCTTCCGACCAGACCAGCGGATAGGTGGAGCTGCCCACGGTAGTGGTGGCGTTTATGGTTCCGAAACCAACAGAAAGGTCATCTAGATAAACTGAGCCTTGGTCGGTTGAGGCGTTCTGGACGAATTCACTAATGATCTGAACTTTATCGGTTCCTGCGGGGATGGTTGCGTTAACCGTGAGGGGAATCCATTTATCTGCAGTGAAGTTGTTCGCGGTCAGTGTGGTCACAGCCCGACTAATTTCAGTGTTGGCACTGCTCATGAATTTAAATCCATAGCTAAAGGTGCTTCCACCATTCAAAGGATCGATGCTTACTACTTTTGCCATGCCGCGGGCATGAACTACTGCGCCTGAGGCGAGGGTAGGTGCGCTGGCAGTTACGAACTCTTGGTAGACAACCCCAGTTTGTGAGGGCCCTTCCCAGACGCCGCCAGGATAATAGTTCTGCCCGTACATCTTCATTACTTTGGTCCCGGCGAATGCCTCGCTGGTCGCAGTAGCATCTTCAAGACCAGTAGTTTGATTGTAGATTTTAGTTCCGTTGCTGAGAATGTCTTTGCTAACTCCTGGAATAGGAAATTGCAGCCATGAGGCGGGTGCTAGGCCTGTGCCCACGTTTGTGGTGTCGTCTTCAAAGCTGCCGTTGGCCAGAGAAAAGGGTTTCAAGCTGAAATCGAGAGCGATGGAGTCGATCGTTACCAAATTTCCTGCATCGATATCGAATTCGCGATCGGTCATCTGAATGACGAGACGATAGTAGGGAGCGGATGTGTCGAAAGCCGTGTTGACCCCAGTGGAAGGGGAGGAGAGTGAGCCCCCGACCGTAGTGTATGATGCCGAGTTTTCAGGGACATAGACAACGACCCGATCATTGATTCCATCGCCAGTAAAGTAAGCATCTAAAGGGGCAACTGAGTTGGCTGTGGTTTCG
>CANESK010000090.1 GCA_947441075.1 Verrucomicrobia subdivision 6 bacterium | reverse complement strand
GTCTCCTCCATCTCGCGGGTTACCGCGACTCCACCCCTGACGGCGCGCTCAAGATGCGGCGCCTCCAAACCCGCCTCCGCTCCGCCCCCTAAACGTCCTTCTATTTTTTCTTCGCTTTGTTACCCGTTGCCACCTTCTTCGCCCCCTTCGTTTCCTCCAAAGCCTTCAGCCGTTTCGCTAGCTGCGGTAACTGCTGCATGTGTGCTTCCATCTCCATCTGCTCCTTAATCGGACGGGCCGGAGCCCCCCGCCAGGTTTGCCCCGCAGGTACATCCTTCGTCACCCCGGCCTTAGCCGTAATAATCGCCCCATCCCCCAGATGCAAATGCCCCACCGTTCCCACATGCCCCGCAATCACCACGTGATGCCCCATCGTGGTACTGCCCGAAAGCCCACTCTGCGCCACAATTACACTATGCGGACCCACCACACAATTGTGCGCAATCATCACTAAATTATCGATCTTCGCCCCCTCCCCAATATGCGTCCTGGCAAAGCGCCCACGATCAATCGTCGTGTTCGCTCCAATCTCTGCATCATCATCAATCTGCACATATCCCAGCTGCGGAATCTTCACGTGTTTCCCCTCTTTCATCTCGTATCCAAACCCATCCGCCCCCACCACCGCCCCCGCATGCAACACCACCCGATTCCCAATCACACAGCGCTCACCCAAATAAACTCTCGGATGCAAAACACACTCCGCCCCAATCTTCACCTGCCTCCCCACATACACCCCCGCCCGAATCTGCGTCTTCTCCCCAATCTCCACCCCCTCTTCAATCACCACATAAGCACCAATCCCTACCCCTTTTCCTAGCACCACTCCCTTAGCCACAATCGCCGTGGGATGGGTTCCCATAATCGGCTCCGCCGGTGGGGGCGCGAAAAGTGCCGCAATTTTGGTAAAGGCCGCAGATGGATTCGCCACTCGAATTCGTACTTTGCCTAGATTTTTAGGAGCAGTCGGACCCACCACCAAGGCCCCAGCCTTCGTCTGCCTCGCCGCACCTTCGTAGCGAGGATGGGCAAAAAAAGAAATCTCTTCGAGACCCGCCCCTGCTAAATCTGCCACCCCACGAATTAGGCATGTTCCATCCCCTTCGACCACTCCGCCCACCAACTCGGCGAGTTCACCCACGCTCCGCGTGGAACTCATAGCACTCAGTCCCCCAAACCGAACTACTTCTTCTCTTCTTTTTTCGACGCAGTCGGAGCGTCCTTGTTCAAGATGCCCAGAATCTGCTGGGTCACATCGTCCATTCCCTCAGAAAAAATCAAGGCCCCAGGGCTCGGAACTTGGGGCTTCACAAATACCATATTGTATTTGTTCTTCGCCACCGTCGCCAACGCCTTGTTGACCTCTTCGGTCAATTCCGTAGTCAAACGCTGACGCTTATCTTCAAGAATTTTCGAGGCGGTTTGTCCGAAAGCCATCATCTCCCGCTGCTTCACCTGTCCCTCTTCACCCTTCGCCTTCAACTGATTCTCCTTCTCCTTTTTCTTGGCGTCGGAAATCGCAGGATCTTGCATGTCTTTTTGCAGGGCGTTAATCCCCTCGACTAAAGTCTTCAGCGCAGCTTCACGATCGTTCCGCTCCTTTTGGTACCCACCCGCCAACTCTTCCATCTGCTTTTGCGAATCCTTCGCCTTATAGTAATCTTTTAAAATTGTGTTGTAGTCAACCACTGCCACTTTTGTGAAGTCTTGCGCAGTTGCTACCGAACCGAGGGAGAGGAGAGCCAGTGCAAGCGCACCTTGGCCGATACGAGCTAGGGTTGATTTCATAGGCGTAAAGCTTAGTTAAAACTGGTACCCGCCGTCAAAGTACATTTTGAACGCGCCCAAGCCACCCCCATTACTCGGATCCCCCGTCATCACAGGGACACCAATATCAAACTTCATCGGCCCTATGCCGATATCCAATCGAACCCCCACCCCCGCACCAATCTGAAATCCTCCGTTCACTCCATTATAGTCCGTTTGCACACCATTCACCATCATCGACTGAGTGTTATTGTAGGTCTTCGGCTGGAAATCAAAGACGTTCTCGTTCACGAAACCACCGTCACAAAAAGCCGCCCATCGGACTCGATTCTCCAAAATAGGGAAAGGACCCGTGATCTCTGCTTGGTAAGTTCCTTGGGTGCTCCCTCCCACCGGTTGCCCGTCCTGCTTCGGGCCTACCGATCCCCCGTTTACCGTACTACCCAACGATGGATCGAAACCTCGAATCGAACCCGATCCCCCCGCAAAGAGCTGATCCCAAACGGGCACATACGCTGTACTTTTATAGCCATCGACCAAGCCCACCAAAGCACGCGCCGAGAAAATCACGTCCTTCTCTTTCCATAGCGTGTAGTAAAACCTGTACTCGGCTTTGATCTTCCAAATATTTTCACTACCCAAAAGCGGACCTCCCGCGCCTTCCGCCCCCAACTCAAAATACTGCCCCGACCGCGCCAGCATGTAACTATCTCGCCCGTCGTACGTCAAAGAACCCCGCAGAGAGGATTTAAAGGTATCACCCGTTGAAGCCTGAAAATAAGGGGGCGCCGTCGATTGCAAATCTGTAATATCGTAAAATTCTGGCCGGTAGGTAATCCCTGTGGACCACTTGTTCAACGGAAAATCATCTCCCAATCGCCGACTCAGTCCCGTAAATGCCCCGTAGTTCTTCTGGTTGTAGAATTCACTCAAATAAGAGGCTCCATTGTAGTAAGCCCCCGCATCCAAGCGCAGAGGCTTATCCAAAAACCAAGGCTCCGTAAACGAAAGGTTCAGGTTCTGGGAACGGAAACCGATCGAGGCCTGCACCCGCACCTTCTGCCCGCCACCACGCGGTGGGAAGCTTTCGAAAATCTTTGCCAGATCGAAATTCTTTTCTCCCAAAGTAATATTACCCGTGAGCAACTCGACTGAACTAAATCCAGCCCCGAAACTAACTTCTCCCGTCGGCTTCTCCTCCACCTTGACAATTAACTTCTGCCGATTCGGTACGTCCGTCTCCTCCGCATACGTCTCCACCTTGGAGAAATAGTTCAACCCCTCTAGCTTCTGCTTACTCGCCTTTTCCCGAACCGTGTCAAACACCTCCCCAGGCGCTAAGTCGATTTCACGCCGAATCACCTTGTCCTTGGTTATGGTATTGCCCTGAATCTCGATCTTATCCACGTAGAATTTTTCCCCCTCCTTCACCGTAAAACCAACATCGATCCGCCCCGTCTCCACATTCGGTACCATCCGATACTCGATCCGCGCCTCTCGGAAGCCACGCCGGCCATACTTATTTTGCAGCGTTTCGATCGAGGCCTGCAGGGAGTTCACCGAGTAGATTTCACCTTCTTGTAACCCATCCGCCTTGACCATCTTTAAATCAATCTGATCAAAGATTTCCACCATCTTCGATTTCAAGGTCAGCTCATTCATCAGGTCGTCGGTCGAAAAGAATGTATTCCCCTCAACCGAGACGATTCCCACTCGGTACTGCCGCCCTTCCTCAATCCGGTAGGTCAAAGTCAGATCCTCCGCAGGAATTTCATCAGGATCAAAATCCTCCCCTCGCGGCGCCACCCCATCCGCCTGCGCTTCCTTGTTTTTCATAGTCCTGGGTAAGTCCACCTGTCCATCAATCTTCGCGTCGATATACCCTTGATTCAGATAGAGATTCTTTAAGCGTGCCAAATCATCTTTCATGGCAAGTTCCTCAAATCGATCTGATTTACTAAAAAGCTGCCACCATGCCTTTGGCTTTAGCTTCACCACCTTCTCTAGGTCCTTCGTCTCCACCGCTTGGTTTCCGATAAATCGGATCTTGCTGATAAATCCTCGAATTCCCTCTTCGATTTCAAAGACAACTTTCGCTTCCTCCCCCTTCACATCTACTTCCTTGTATTTGATCTTCACGTCCTTGTACCCCTTATCTCGGTAAAAATCCTCCATGGCGAAGGCATCCCGCTGCATCCGCTCCTCACTCAAAATATCCCCCGCCTTCGTCACCGTTTCTTTCGGAGTAAATGCATTCGCAAGCGCCGCCGCCCCCTTAGCATCATTCGCCGTCAGTGCCTTCAATTTAAGGTCGAGCAAATCATCCTTATCCACCGAAAGTTCATCATCCAAACCACCGTCCGCCCGCTTCCTTTTTACTTCCACCGCCGAAACTCGCACTTTTGGATCGATCATCACACTCAAACGGACCCCCTGCTCCCCATCAACCGTCACTTGCGAGGTCACAATTTGCACATTGGTGTAATCCCCCGTCTGATAAAGGCTCTCAATATCTCCATCCACCACCTGTTGGGAGTACACCCCACCCTTGTTGCTTCTCATGTTTTGTCGCAACTTTTCCTCGTTCAGCGTGACATCACTCCTCTTACAGGAGTACTCGATCTCTAAAATTCGAATCTGCCCCGTCGCCGACTTTTCCGATGAAGAAGGAGAGGGCACATACTGCTTCTGCTTCGTCTGACCTGGCACCCCCGTCGGCGTCGGTTCCTGCGCCGAAACTCCACCCAATCCCAAACCAACTAAAACCAGAAAAGCCAAAGGCAAAACCCCTCCGCGAGGTCCAAAAGAACCCCCAATGAGCACACCCGTTGCCATGTCCGATTTTTTCACGGTAAACTACGTAAATAGCTAACTATAAGCGCTTGTCTATAACCAGTTACACGAGTTATTACTCATTGATGAGCAATAACTTGAAAATGGTTATTCCGACTTGTCTTCTTTAGCTTCAGCC
>CANESK010000089.1 GCA_947441075.1 Verrucomicrobia subdivision 6 bacterium | reverse complement strand
GCACGAACTGGCCAGTGACGGCGAGCGGGAGCACGCCGATCATATTCCGGGGCACCAACCTGCCAGCCGGGTTGACAGTCGCCACTAATGGGGTGATCAGCGGGACGCCGACCACGGCAGGAACGAACAGCACGATCCTGACGGCGTCCAACGCCTATGGCTTGGCGACGCAGACGAACAACTTTGTCATCGCGAAAGGGAACCAGATAATTTCGTTCAGCAGTCTCGGCACTAAATATCTGGATGAGGGAAGCTTTGCGCTGAATGGGACGGCGTCGAGCGGGTTGGCGGTGAGTTATACCAGTTCCAACACCAATGTGGCGACGGTGAGCGAGAGCACGGTGACGCTGAAGAGTGCGGGCACAACCACAATTACCGCAAGTCAGGCGGGAAACAGTAACTGGAATGCAGCGGCGAATGTGCCCCAGACGTTGACGGTGCAGGCGAGGGACACTGACGGGGATGGCGTGACCGATGTGATGGAGGTTGCGGATGGCACGAATCCCAACAGCTCCTCCAGCTTCAATCCGCTGAGTAAGGGTCTGGTGGCGTACTATCCGTTTAACGGAAATGCGAATGATGAGAGCGGCAACGGAAATCATGGATATGCTGAGGGAGCGACTTTAACAACCGACCGTTACGGGAATGACGGCAAGGCTTTTCTTTTTAACGGAGTATTAAGTCCTGAATCTAATATAAAAATCCCGACACAGGGTTTTAATATCACCAACCAAAGAACATTATCGGCATGGGTAAAATACAATGGGGGGCAGCAGCACCCACGTATATTTAGTACTTCAGGCTGGGAAGTGGGCATTAATCCAGATGGGGCGAACCCAAGAATCTTTCTTAATAAGAGCGCGAGCAGTGAAGTTGATACGTTGTATTCTTCTGAAGTACCTATCATTGGTAGATTTGTTCAGATTGTGGCTGTTTTTTCTGACGTTGGAATGTCGGCTTACGTAGACGGAACTTTGGTTGGATACAAATTATGGAACAGTGCTTCCGTGTCTGACTTTAGTCGGGGTTTTATGCCTGAAATAGGAGGTAACTCGGGTGCTCTTTGGGACACATTTGGAGGAGTTATAGACGATGCACGAATCTACAATTACGCACTGTCACCCACAGAAGTTGGTCAATTATATGTATCCGAGAGCCCGACCGGGCGGAATCTTCTGGTGAACGGAGGATTTGAGAATTCTCCCATCCGAAATCAGCAGGTCACAACTCTTGATCCGATGATTGATGGATGGTCGAGTTCTCTCAATGCCCACATGACGACGGGAAGTCAGACAGAAAGCAATAGTCCCCAACTGGGGTCTCTGCAGGCTATTTTCAACGGTGGGGAACGGTCTCCATCAGCTTCGATCCAGCAGGATGTCCAGCTGAATCCGGGAGCATGGTATCGCTTGTCTTACTGGACTTGCCTGGTCGGCTTGAATGCAGATCAGGTGCCCGGAAGTTCTGCGCTCAAGGCGTCGATTTCCCAAGGGGGTGTTGCATTAAACCAACTCACTTTCGCTCCTTCGCCTAGCGGGACATGGATCCAGAAAGCAATCCTCTTCCAGGCAAACATGGGTCAGGTAACGGTTAAGTTTGAAGATGTTTCGACTGCCACCAGTAGCCGAGATATCGCGTTGGATTCGGCGGAACTGATACAAATCAATTCCAGCAGTCCGACCGACACCGACGGGGACGGGTTGAGCGATATGTGGGAGATGGGATATGGGCGATATCAGATCGTTCCCGGTAATTTTACTTGGGAGCAGGCGAAGGCGGATGCGGACGCACGAGGTGGACATTTGGCCACGATTACCAGCGAGGCCGAGGAGAACTCTGTCCTGTTGCAATATTCCAACCAAGGTGGGCTCTTGGGGTGGATCGGTTTGTCTCGCCAGCAGACTTCTTGGACCTGGGTGACCGGCGAAGATTCAAGCTACCGACGCTGGTATGCGGACCAACCCGAGGGGCAAGGAGGTCTGGGCTCGGGTGTGGCCATTCTGGAAAATGGTTGGAATGATTTTTACACCGCTGACACCCTCTCCGGGTATGTGCTTGAATTTGGCTACCCGACCGACCCGACCAAGGCGGATACCGACGGGGACGGGTTTAATGATTCGATCGAAAGCCACTACGCTTCGGATCCGAACAACGCGGCAGTGACGCCGAACACGATCCGTCCAGCGGGGAGGGTTGTGGCGTGGGGTGAAAACGCCAACGGGCAAGGCACCGTTCCTACAGGGGCACAGTCCGATGTCATTGAAGTGGCAGCTGGGCGGCTACAATCTTTGGCTTTGAAGAAAAATGGAACTTTGGTGAGTTGGGGAACTCAATTTGCTCCGCCTCCTTCCGGGATCAATAACGCCGTAGCGATCGCAGCCAAGGAGCATCACCACATCCTGCTCAATGCGGATGGAACCGTTCTTTCGTGGCGTCCCGGCGGCAGTTTTACGAATGAGACCCCTGCCGGGTTGAAAGGGGTTGTGGATGTCGCCGCCGGCGTCGACCACTGGTTGGCTCTCAAGGCCGATGGAACCGTGTTGGCTTGGGGTAATAATGATCAAGGTCAGTGCAACGTGCCCGTTGACCTGACGGAGGTTGTGGGAATTGCCACGGATTGGGACCGCAGTTATGCCCTCAAAAGGGATGGGACTGTCCGGGTGTGGGGCAACATGAATTCAGTGGAGAAAAACTGGATCCAAAGTCTCAGCGGCGTTACCCGGATGGCTCCGGCAAACCCGGCCAGAATATTCCTGGCCCGAACGGGGGCCTTACTGAGTTTGAGCTCGTCTGGTTTGCCCGTGGGAATTTCGGATTACAAATTTGTGACGGCTAGCACCGACCACTGGTTGGGCATACGAAGCAACGGGAATCTCCTGGCTTGGGGGTTCAACAACGTGGGCCAGGCATCGGTTCCAGAACGACTTCGTGACGTTGTGCATGCGGCGGCCTCCAGCGTCCATTCTCTGGCGGTGACCACGGCACCTTTGGAAGAGCCGCCGACGATAGGACTGAATCCCAACCCAATCTCGTTCTCCGAGGGTGCGGCCGGCCGGACGGTGGGAACGGTCTCGCTGGCGGACCCTGACGGTGCGGCCAGTGACCTGATCGTGACCCTAGGTGGGTTGGATGCGTCCTATTTCTCCATCAGTGGAACGGGGGCTACACGTAGCTTGGTCATGTCCCAGCCGACCGATTTCGAGTCGGGTAAAACCTCCTTCACTCTCACACTGACTGTCACCGATGTGCAGGGATTGAGTGCCACCGTCAATGCCTCGGCTTCTCTTCTCGACGACCGGACGGAGGACAAGGACGGTGACGGTCTGACGGAGCAGCAGGAAGAAGATTCCTATGGGACGAACGATCTTCTGACCGATACAGATGGGGACGGGCTCTCCGATCCTTTGGAGATAAACTTGGGCACCAGCCCGACCACCGGCAATTCCAGTATCGACGGCCTGACCAACGGCAGTTTCGAGCAGGGGCCGACCCTGCCGCCCGATGGGCAACATGTTATCATCCCGCAAGCCGAGGTACGGGGTTGGAAAACTTCCGCCTCGGACCAGATGATCGAACTGTGGAGCAGCGGCTTCAACGGGGTGCCAACGCAGGAGGGGAGAATCTTTGCCGAACTGGATGCCAACATGCGTGGCACGCTTTACCAGGACGTGATCATGACTCGTTCCGGCTATGTGGACTACTCCTTCCTCCATCGGGCCCGCAACGGTGCCGACTCGATGCAGTTTAAGATTGAGGAGTTGGTGGGCGGTCCGGGCTCGGCAGTGGCCTCCGTCCGATACAGCCGTGACTTTACTACCGGGCAGAGCTGGGCCCTTTACGAGGCTGGGCAGGTGACCACGGTGACTGCGGGCAAAGTTTATCGGTTCTCTTATGTTTCGCTCTCACCAGGCTTAAGCTCGGTTGGAAACTTTATTGATGATGCAAAGTTTGGAATCGGGGTGGTCCAGGGAATTCCGCCGGCGATTCTTTCGACCAACTCCCTTCTCGGGACAGTCGGCCAATCGTTGAATTACCAGGTTGAGGCGACCGGAACGTCCCAACTGATCTATTCGGCATCCAACCTACCGACCAACACGGTGATGGGATCCAACAACGGCATAATCACCGGTGTGCCGACTACGGCGGGGTCCGGGATGACTACGTTGGTGGTTACCAACGCCTACGGAGCAGCCACCAACAACTTGGCCTGGAGCATCGCGCCGGCGACCGGCACGATCACACTTTCTGGGCTTGCGCATACGTACGATCGAACGGGGAAAGCAGCGACGGCGAATGTGAGTCCGAGCAATGCAACTTATACGGTCACTTATAATGGGCTGACGAACCTGCCGGTGAACGCGGGCAGTTACACGGTAGTGGGAGTGTTGACAGGGAACTACAGCGGGAGTGTGACCGACACCCTGGTGATTGGGGCGCGGGAGGTTGGGATCACGGGGCTTTCAGTATCGAGCCGGGAGTACGATGGAAGCACGGTGGCGACGATCAGTGGGACACCGATGTTGGGGAACGTGGTGGCTGGGGACAGTGTAGGTGTGGTTGGGACGGCACAGGGGAGTTTTGCGGATAAAAATGCTGGGGCTGGGAAGATTGTGCCGGTGACAGGCCTGAGTTTGACGGGGAGTGTGGCGGGCAACTACACGATTGGGCCGACAGTAGTTTCTGGGGAAATCACCAAGAGGCCGGTTTTGGTGACGGCTACGGTGGGTGGGAAGGTGTATGGGGAGAGTGATCCTGTGTTGGGTTACGCTGTTGGAGAAGGTTTACTGGGTGGGGAGGGTATGAATGGGGTTTTAAGCCGAGAGGTGGGAGAGGGGGTTGGGGAATATAATATTTTACAGG
>CANESK010000088.1 GCA_947441075.1 Verrucomicrobia subdivision 6 bacterium | reverse complement strand
TTTCTTTTGCCTGATTTAATATCGGCAAGAAACTTTTCGTAGTAGGTGAGAGCTTCAGCGCCTTTGCCCGACTTTTGATAGGCGGTGGCGATGAAGCGGGGAATTTCGTCGGCATACCTTTCGTCGGTGATCTTTTCTTGGGCCGATTTTAATCGTTTGATGGCAGATTCGTAGTCCCCGTCATCGAGCAGGGCGCGTCCGACGAGGTAATCCACCAGGCCAGAGATACCCTTTTGGGTGGGATAATCTTTTTGATACTTTTCAACTAAACGATCGGCGTCCGCGGTGCGTCCTTGGAGGGCGAAGGTAAGGATGATCTGTTGTTGAGCGGGAGCGGCGAGGTCAGGAGTTCCGTATTGGGCGACTTGGCGAAAGACGAGACGGGCTTCGTCATAGCGGCGAGTCTGGAGAAAGGCCTGGCCCACTTGGAGGAGGGCCTGGCCTGAGAGATCGGGGCGAGAGCGGACCTCTTCGATCTTTTGGCTGGCTCGGGCGATGCGGCGAATTTTGTCGGGGGAGGGGGTAGATCCTGAGGCGACTTCGGCACGGAGCGGGGCGAGTTTGGCTTGCAGTTGGGCGATGAGTTCATCTTTTCCAGGGATGGCGCGGAGGCGGGCGACCGCCTCGTTGAAGCGGTTGCTGGCAAGATCGAGCATGGCGAGTTGGAGATTGGCCTCGGCGGCGAGAGCGGGACTAGATCCAGAGGCGATACGGAAGTAAATCTGGCCTGATTTTGCCAGAGCGGCATCGGCGTCCGATTTTTTGAAATCGGCGAGTAGTTCCTTGGCTCGTTGGGCTTCGGCGTAGCCTTGAAGGTAGTCGAGATCTTCGGTGAGGTCTTTTTCTTTATCGGCGAGGCGGGCGGCATCGAGATCGGTACTAGCCTCGGCATATTCACTTTGCTGCACGTGGAGGCGGGCGCGGAGAAGAAGGTTCTCGGCGAGGGATTTGGATTCAGGAAATTCTTTGGCAAAGGAGGCGACGAGTTGAATCGCTTCTTCGATACTCTTTTTTTGTTCGGCCGACTTGTCGGGCACGGCACTAGCTTGGGCGGCTACAGCTTGGAGGATGAAGTAGGCGGACTCTTCTTTGACATCTTTTTCCTTAGTTGTGGTTTGTACTTTGCGGTAGGCGACAATGGCTTCGGGCCATTTACCGAGGTTGTATTGAGAGCGTGCGAGGAGGAGGTAGGCACTGGGTAGGTTGAGGGAGGTGGGGCTGGCTTGAATGAAGGCGTTAGCCAGTTTGATGGTCTCTTCGAAGCGGCCTCCTTCGTAGGCTTCGAGAATTTTCTTGGTTGCATCGCCAGGCTCTTGGCCGCGGAGGGCTTCAGGGGAAAGAAGGACGAAGGCCAAGGTAAAAATCTGGGCGGAGAGGAGAAGGGATTTCATCCGAGGAAAAACCCTAAAGCCAGCGCGGGTTTTCTGCCAGCGGAACTCTTAGGTTATGGGCACATTTCCCTTGCCAACCTAGGGGCATTGTGGGGATGATTCACTTATTGATGACCTTGCCTTTGCCTAGCTCAACGACGCTTTCGGTCTGACCCACGCTGTCTTGATGTCTTCTTTTTTCCTCCTTTGAAGTCGCTGCGCCCCATGCGAGCGGTCTTTTCCTCCTGATGCAAGAGTTACGTGCCAATCATCGAATCCGGGCGCGCGAGGTGTACCTCGTGGACGCGGCGGGTCAAAAAGTGGGGGTGGTTAATTTTAACGATGCGATGAATGCGGCCCGTCAGGCGGGTCTGGATCTGGTGGAGGTCAGTGGCAGCAGTAATCCACCCGTTTGTAAGATCCTGGATTTTGGGAAATATCGTTACGAGATGGACAAGCGGGAGCGGGAGTCGAAGAGGCACAACTTGGCCGCGAAGGTCAAGGAGATGAAGTTTCACGTAAATATCGATCCGCACGATTATCAGACCAAGCTCCGCCAAACGGAGGGATTCCTGTGGAAAGGGATGAAAGTGAAGGTGGTTATGGCCTTCCGTGGTCGTGAAATGCAGCACGTGGATCTGGGGCAGGCGGTGGTCGTGAATATTCGTAACGATTTGAAGCTGGTAGCGGTGGCGGATGCCAATCCGAAATTGATTGGCAGGAACATCACAATGATGTTAAATCCTCTCCCCGCTAAGAAGCGGGTACGGCGCTGGACAACCGAGAAGGCCGAGGGGGCCTACGAGGAAGAGGACAGCGAAACGGGAGGCCAAGAGCAAACTGAAGCCTCCCCCGTGGAAACCGCAACGCCGACCCCTTCGTAAGGTACTCATGCCCAAATCGATCTCTCGCAGGAAAACAAAGAAGTCCGCCGCCAAGCGCTTTAAAGTGACTGGCACTGGGAAGATCTTGTTCGGAAAGCCTGGGCGTCGCCATTTGGCCTCGAGCAAGAATCGCAAGCGGATGCGCCGTTTGGGTAAAATTGCGGTACTGGATAAAACGGATATGAAGCGGATTCTCGAGAATCTGCCCTTCCGCTAAGGATCTCCCGACCATGCCGCGCGCCACCAATGCACCAGCCTCCCGCGAACGCCGTAAACGTGTAGTTACGAGCGCGGCTGGCTATCGCGGGCGTCGTAGTAAGCTTTTCCGTTACGCCAAAGACGCGACGATGAAGGCCAAGTATTGGTCTTATCGGGATCGCAAGACACGGAAACGTAATTTTCGGCACCTCTGGATCGCTCGGTTGAGTGCAGCCTGCAAATTGCAGGGGATGAACTATAGCTCCTTTGCCGGAGCCCTCCGCAAAGCTGGGGTGGAGCTGGATCGGAAGATTTTGGCCGATTTGGCCATTCACGAACCCGCGGCGTTCGCCGCCGTGGTCGCGGCCACGCGCGCCTAAGTTACGGGACCGCCCGTGTCCCTCCCATCGTCCCCAGATTTCGAGGGGATTCGGCAACAAGCCCTTGCGGAACTTGCCAAAGCTACTTCTGGTCCTGAGCAGCAGACTTGGCGAAATCGTTATTTGGGGCGCCAAGGGGAAGCCCAGAAAATTCTTGATGGATTAAAGACCCTGTCCCCAGCAGAACGGCCGGCAGCGGGGAAGGCGGCGAATGATCTGAGAAAATCGTTAGAGGAGGCGTGGGCGGAAAAAGGCGGTGGGGAAAGTGGGGGAGTGGCGCCGGTTGCGGGGGAGTTTGATTTTACTTTACCAGGCCGACCTTCTCCATCAGGGGCGGTGCACGTCTTGACCCAGACCTTGGATCGGATCACCGATATATTTCATCGTTTGGGCTTTGCTTTGGCCGACGGGCCTGAGATTGAAACGGAGCATCACAATTTCGATGCCTTGAATACGCATGCGGACCATCCAGCACGGGACGAGCAGGATACTTTTTATCTGCAGTTGCCTCCTGGACCCCATGGGAGATGGTTACTGCGGACGCAGACCTCGACGGTGCAGATTCGGGTGTTAGAAAATCGTAAACCGCCGATCAAAATCATTGCTCCTGGACGTTGCTATCGGCGGGATGAAGTAGATGCAACGCACGGGATCTTTTTTCATCAAGTGGAGGGGCTTTGTGTGGGGGAGGGCATAGGGTTGCCCCATTTGAAGGGGGTTTTGGAATATTTCTTCCGAGAGTTATTGGGGAAGGAAACGAAAGTACGTTTGCGACCACACTACTTTCCCTTTACCGAGCCGAGCTTTGAGGTGGATTTTTCGATTCCTGGAAAAACGTTTCGTGGGAAAGAGTGGTTGGAGATTGCAGGGTGTGGATTGGTCCATCCCAATGTTTTGCGAGGGGTGGGTGTCGATCCAGAAAAGTTTAGTGGGTACGCCTTTGGCTTGGGGGTAGAAAGGATCGCCATGGTCCGACACGGGATTCCTGATCTGCGCCTTTTCTACGATAATGACGTGAGATTCTTAAAGCAGTTTGGTCACGCGGGCGCGGTGTGACTGAAGAAGGGGTTCAGGGATTAAGGAAGCTAGAGAGATGAGGGATCATCGGAGGCTGAGGGCTTTTGACCTCTCGAATCATGAATTCCTTAACCCCTTAACCCCCGGTTCGGCCTGAATTACCCTGATTTCTACGTTCAAGCGTTTGGCGAGTTCGTAGGGAACGGGGTGGGTATCGGGTTCGGGGCTGGGGTGGCAGACGATGATTTTGACTCCGTAGCGGGCGGCATCGACGAGGCAGCGATCGCAGGGTGGGAGGGTGACGGCGAGGAGGTAAGGGTCGCCTGGTTTACAAAAAGCGAGGGCGTTGCTCTCGGCGTGGATAGTGAGGCGGCGGCGGAAGTCGCGATGCAGAGATTCGTTTTCGGTGAGGTCGACTCCTGGAGGTTGGCCGTTGAAGCCAATACCGCAGACACTGCCTTCTTTGCGAAGGACGGCGCAACCGACTTTGTGATAGCGGTCGGAGCTGGTGGGGGCGGTAGCCTCGGCGAGGCGTAGCGCGAGTTGCATCCATTTATCTTTCACGGGATTTTTTATTTTTGAGCGACGTGGAGAGGACGAAGGATGCGATGAAATAAGGGGTGGGTGGGGAGGGGTTGGCGGTGGTGTTCGTAGGGGAGGAGGGAGTAGGCCATAGAAAAGTGGTAGCGGGGAAAAGGGGGGGAGAGAAGTCGGAGGTGTGGGGGATTGGGAAGAAGTTGGGCGGAGCTGGATTCGAACCAGCGAAGGCGTAAGCCAGCAGATTTACAGTCTGCCCCGTTTGGCCACTTCGGTATCCGCCCGAATTAGAAAGCATCGCAAAAAATGGGGATGGGGTCAAAAGGGAACCCCTGAGAATAAAAGTTGGTTTGGGAGGAGGGGGTGGTTCAGGGTGGAGGCATGAGACAATATTTTCGTCAGATGGGCCGACTTGGGTTGCTGCTGGGCGGGTGGGTTTTTGTGGTGGGGACGGGTTGGGGGGAGGAGAAGATGGATCGGGCGAAGGCATTGGCCGAGTTAACCGCGTTGGTGGCCAAGAATGAGAAGATGACGAGGGAAGTATTGAGCAAAGCGGCGCGAGATTTGGCGGAAGCGGGGCAGGAGCGGATTAAGGCGGTGCAGGTTTATTTGGAGAGTTATCGGAATGTGGAGTATGGGCGGACGCA
>CANESK010000087.1 GCA_947441075.1 Verrucomicrobia subdivision 6 bacterium | reverse complement strand
TCCCTTCTTCCCCACCACCTCCGATTCCACCCAAAATCGAACCTTCCCCACCTCCCCCAATCGCGAAATAACTTTTACCCTCTCGCCCAGTCGCGCCGGAATCAGGTACTCCACCTCCGTCTTGGTCAGGACGGGGCACCCGTGCTCCCCTCCCACCATCTCCCCAATTCCCCACCCCATCACCTCCGCCAAATCAGTTCGCGCCGCCTCGATCCAACGCAGATAAGTCAAATTATGCGCCACCCCGCCCGCATCCGTATCAAAAAAGTATACCGTGAACTCCCGCTCTGCCTGAGGTCGAATCCCGCTCACAAGGAACCAAACTCCTGCTCCAAACGCTTTACTAAAACCTTCATCACCTTGATTCTGGTATACCACTTGTAATTCCCTTCGATCAGATTCCACGGAGAAAATCGGGAACTGGTTCGAGTAAACATCTCCTCCGCCGCCGCCAAATGCTCATTCCATTTTCTCCGATTCCGCCAATCCTCCTCGCTGATCTTCCAATGCTTGTACGGATCCGCCGCCCGCCTCTCAAATCTTCGCAGCTGCTCAGACTTTGTAATATGAATAAAAAACTTCATCACGATCGCCCCAGAATCGGCCAGCGTCCTTTCAAACTCATTAATCTCGCGGTAGGCCCGCTTCCACTCCTCTTTCTTAGCAAAGCTTTCCACCCGCTCCACTAACACCCGCCCGTACCAACTCCGATCAAAGATCGCCGTCTGACCCGCCCCTGGAATCTTGTTCCAAAACCGCCAAAGATAGTGATGCCCCTTCTCCTCCTCCGTCGGCTTCACCACCGACCACACCCGCACCAACCGTGGATCCAACCGCTCCGTCAGCCGCTTGATCACCCCCCCCTTCCCCGCCGCATCTGGACCCTCGAAAACCAAAATCAAACTTCGCGGGCTATCTTGCAATAACCTCTGCGCATGCAGGAGTTTCAGCTGTAGATAGCGTAACTTCTCCCGGTAATCCGATTTCTCTCGGATCTGCTTGTCCAAATCCAGCTTCTCCAAACGGCTTTTCACCCTCCCTGCCTACCTCCTCCCTCTTCAAACGACCAGCCCCAACCCACCCATTTGTGAGTCGCTTCTGCACGGTTTTTCGCCACTATTTTGTCTTATGCTTTTGCACGAATTCTCCGACTCGGGCGCTTGGCTCGATGCCATGATCACCGCCTGGGAAACCCTCGGCGGCCCTGCCCTCAGCGAGCGTGGCACTTTCAATATCTCCCTTTCAGGTGGATCTACCCCCAAGCCCTTCTATGAGCGCTTAGCTTCCCTCAAGTGGCCCTGGGCCGCCACCCGCCTCTACCTCGGCGACGAACGCTGGGTCGATCCCAATCATAAAGATAGCAACTTTCGCATGGTCCAAAAAATCTTCCATAGTACCGGCGTCCAGATTGAGCGAGTCCGCAGCGAAATCGCCACCGCCGAAATCGGTGCTCGCGAATACGAAAAACGCGTACGCACCCAACTGGGCGACCCTCCCCGCTTCGACCTCGTCCTCCTCGGTATCGGTGACGACGGCCACACCGCATCCCTCTTTCCCGATACCGCCGCCCTCAAAGAGGAAAAACTCCTCATCGCCCCCAATTTCGTACCCAAACTGGGAGTCTGGCGCGTTACCTCTACCTACACCCTTCTCCGCTATGCCCGTGCCATCTGGTTCCTCACTCGTGGACCCACCAAGGAACCCTATATCCGTGCCCTCGCCGCCGACGATCCCTCCGCTGCTTTCCCCGCCGCAAAAGTTCGTAGTGACCGCGGAACAGTCGAAATCTACCATTGCGAACAATCATGAGCCCTACCGCCCCCAGCCCAAAGGCAACGCCCCCACCATCCCGCGTCCTCCCACCATTCGTCATGGTCATCTTCGGAGCCAGTGGAGATCTCACCACTCGGAAACTCGTCCCTGCCCTTTTCGGACTCCAACACGAAGCAGCTCTCCCCGCAGACTACTCCATTATCGGATTTGCCCGTCGCCCGAAAGGCGACGACGAATTCCGCCAGGAAATGAAAGCAGGCATCGATAAGTTTTCCCGTCTTCGCCCCGTCGATGCAACCGATTGGAAAAACTTCACCCCAAAACTTACCTACCACGCAGGCAACTTCGACGATCCCGCCGCCTACGCCTCCCTCAAAAAGATTCTTGCCGACTTAGCTAAAACCCGTGGCCTCACCCAACATATTTTCTATCTCGCCACTTCCCCCGACTACTTTGCCCCGGTCGTCCAGCAACTCGCGGCCGCTGGTCTAGTCGGTCGCCACCTCCCCGCCCGTGTTGTCGTGGAAAAACCTTTCGGCCACGACCTCCCCTCCGCCCACCAACTCGTTACCGACCTTCACGCCTGCCTCGACGAAACTAACCTCTTCCGTATCGATCACTACCTCGGGAAAGAGACAGTCCAAAATCTTCTCTACTTCCGCTTTGCCAACTCCATCTGGGAACCAATCTGGAATAGCAACCTGATCGACAACGTCCAGATCACCGTCGCCGAACAAGAAGGAGTCGGCACTCGAGGAGCTTTTTACGACGGCGTTGGCGCCATGCGCGACATGGTCCAAAACCACATGATGCAACTTCTCTCCATCACCGCCATGGAGCCCCCCGCCAATCTCAGCTCTCAATCAATCCACGACGAGAAAGTTAAAGTGCTCCGATCGATTCCCACCCCCAAGGTGGAAGTCGTTCGTGCCAGCACCGTCCGTGCCCAGTACGAAGGCTACCGCCAAAGCGACCGCGTCAATCCCCAGTCCACTACGGAAACCTACGCCGCTCTTAAAGTTCAGATTGATAACTGGCGCTGGTCCGGCGTCCCCTTCTATCTTCGCACCGGCAAGGCCCTTTCCTCCCGTGCCTCAGAGATCGTTATCGTCTTCCGTCGTCCACCCGCCGCCCTCTTTCGAGCAGAATTCGGCGATCTCCTCAGTCGCAACGCCATGCACATCCGCCTGCAACCCGACGAAGGAGTCCACCTTTGCTTCAACGCCAAACAACCTGGACGTAGCTCCGTCCAACCCGTCGATATGGAATTTTGCTACGCCAGCGAGTTCGGTTCCTACTCCCCCGAAGCCTATGAAAGATTACTCGGCGATGCCATTTTCGGAGATTCCACCCTTTTCACAAGAGCCGACGAGGTCCTCGAAGCTTGGCGCATTGTCGATTCCATCCGCCAAGGTTGGCAAGACAGCCCCGTCGCCCTCTACCGCACAGGTTCCTGGGGCCCGCAGGAGGCCGATCAGATGCTCAAGGCCGACGGCAATCATTGGGTAGACCTCGACGCTCGGGCCAAAGTTTAAAACATCTTAATACGGCGAACCGAATCGCCCGCCCTCTGCCTCCAGTCGCTCCCCTTGTTCCGCTCTATTTAGCTAAACTTTGCCAGGAACCATTCCAACTGCTCGGGGGCGGATTTTTTTTGAACTGCGTAATTCGCGTCAACATTTCAAAAGACGGCCCGTCTTCAGCCCGAATTTCTAAACAGCGACGAAATCCAGCTGCCGCCTCATCCCATTTCTGACTCCGATAGTGAGCCAAAGCAGCGCCGTAGGCCTCATTCAGAGAGCGAGTTCCCGCATCCACAACTCCTGTCCGTCCCAACAACTCAAAAACTCCCACAGCTTCCTGCTTCCCCTTCACCGCCAGAAGATCCACCTCCCGCGATTCCATCTCCTTATCGACCATCCTCTGAGTCAGTTCCGAAATCAGAATGCGCGTGCCATACATCGTATTCGCCGACTCCAATCGTGACGCTAAATTCACCGTATCTCCCATCACCGTATAACTTCGCGCCGTCTCACTCCCAATATTCCCCACCACCACCTCCCCTGTCGCGATTCCAATGCGCAGATTAATCTCTGGCAGATTTTTTCGTAAACCCATCAGATCAGGCAACTCGGCCCGAAAACGATTCAGTGCCTCCACTTGGGCCAAAGCCGCCCGACACGCCGTCGACGCCTGCTCCTCTTCCGCCACAAATGGAGCCCCCCAATACGCCATTACCGCATCCCCAATATACTTATCGATCACTCCCCGCTCCTTCTGCACACACTCCGACATTAAGGTGAAATAACGATTAATCACTTGTACCAACCCACCCGCCGTCAAATTCTCTCCTAAAGTTGTAAATCCCACTAGATCCGTAAAAAGAACCGTCATCAACCTCTTCTGACCCATCATATCCTCTGGACGACCCGGTAAAATCACCTTCTCCACGATCCTCGGATCGATGTACGACCCGATCGCTTTCTGTAAATCCTGTTTCTTGCGCAGTTCGTCCACCATCAGGTTGAAGCTTTCCCCCAGTTGCCCAATCTCATCCTCGGGTAGCTTTCCAAGGTGAGCGGAGAGATCTCCTCCTTGCACTCTCTTCGTCCTACTCAAAAGATCTAATAATGGTTTGGCCATATTTCGGGAAATAATCCACGCCGCCCCTAAACCCAGAACCACCGAAAGCAAAGTTGTGGCAGAACTGCTAATCAATACCCTGTTTTTCCTCTCTTCCGCATCCTTGGCAGAAAGCTCTGCCATCTGGGCCGTCACTTTTTGGATCTTGTCGCGTAACTCCCGAAGTTCCATCTGCCCTTTGAAGGTAAACTCCAAAAGCTCCTTCGCCTTCGGGCGATCCCCCGCCTTTCGGGCCTGCAAAGTGGAGCGGGATAAATCCGTGGTCGACTCGAACCTGCTCTCAAGCTGACTCACCAACTCTCGGGTCTGTGCCGCCAACTCCCTTTCTTCAGGGTCATCTGGCAACACTTTCAAGTCGTCCCGAATCTCGGCGCTCAACTCTTTCACCCGAGTTGTATTGGTCTCGAAGTTCTCTGTCGCTTGCTTGATGGTTTCCTCATCCGGTTGAGGCTCCGCGTACTCTCGATATAACCGCTCAAAGGCCACCCGACGAAATAGTCCCGCCTCATTCAGATCCGCCGCTTTCGCCGCCAAAGGAATCGTTTTTCTGGCTACAGTTGCCACGTCCAAGCCCAAACCAATCACCTCAATGTTTGTCGTGATCGCCACCAGGACCGTCAGCCCAATGATCCCAACCGCTAGGGCAAAAATCTTTAAGGCAATCGAATGCTTCATACCCCCACACAATGCCTCACACCTTCCCCCCTCCCAATCAAAAATAAAGAATCTAAAATTCACGTGTGAGCGTGTCGCCCCTCCCTCCGCTAAAGGCAGGTCCGTCCTTACCTTCCTCCACCACATT
>CANESK010000086.1 GCA_947441075.1 Verrucomicrobia subdivision 6 bacterium | reverse complement strand
ATACCGCCCGTGATGGCGGTAGGGGCTCCCAGCTCATCCCCACCCATCATGCTGAAGGTGTTCATCATGCCGGTCACCGTGCCGAGCAGTCCGAGGAGGGGGGCGGCGGTGATGATGGTGTCGAGGATGGGCAGACCACGGCCAAACCTTTTGAGTTCGATGGCACTCGCCTTGTTGATGGCTTGGCTAATGGAAAGGTTGGCGTTGGCAAGGGCAAAGCCGAGGACTCGGGCCACGAAATCGGTGGAGGCGTTGGCGACCTGGATCGCCATCGGCTGGTTGCCGCTTTCCACCAAAGTGAAGATCTTTTCAACCTGCTCAGGATTTTGGCGCCGCTTTTCCGAAACAATGAACAGAGACCGTTCGAGAGAAACAACCGCCGCCACAATGGCGGAAAAGAGCAGGGGCCACATAATGGGTCCACCGTGAATAAAGGTACGGATGATCGAATTTTTGTTTCCGTAATTTCTTAGGGCCTGTCCCATAGTAAAATCAGAGGCAATAACCGCTTCTCCTCCAGCCATGAGGGAGGCGAAAGCAGTGCCAAAGATTTTCGAGTGCTCCGCCCCTTTCAGAACGGTTTCTTTCGATCCCTTGGCTTCTGAGGCCCAACCAGCAACTGAGCCGTCGGCAGAGGAGAAGAGAACCATCGGCCCAATCTGAGCAAACTTGCCTTCAACCAGTCCCCCCTGGGCATCGAGTGCCACCCCAGGGTAGCTATGGCCACCGAGAAGGTCTTCGATGCGGGTGAGGGCGGCATCGACGACGCGGAAGGAAGCCTTGTACTTATCTTCGTGGGATGCGTTGCTGTTTTCGTGGGTGGCCTTGGCCAGATCGAGCTTCTCGCGGTGACCTGCACGCTCCGAAATATGAATGCTTTTTTCCCCGAAATTTCTGCCGAATTCGTTCAGCAGGTTGAGCATGTAGGTGTTTTCCTCTTCGCGCTGTTTGATCTCCGCCTTCAGTGAGGATTGATCGAGATTTTTCATGTCTCGGGCTCGCTGGGCGAGGTCCAGCTCTTTTCGGGCCAGAGCCAAGTCGTCCTCGGACAGGGAAAGTTTTTTGCTGAGAGGCAGTTTTTCGGAAGAAATCTTTTCCCGAGTTGCGGTGAGCTCTTTTAAGGCTGCATCCAAGTCGGCTCGGGCTTTGGTGGATGCGGTTGCGAGGACATCGGTCGCTTTGGGAGGAGTGGGAGGAAGGATCGTAGGGGTGGGGGCAGCCTCGGGGGTTGAAGGTTTATCCGATGGAGGTGCAACAAACTCCGCTTTGGGGGCTCGGAGTTGGACATTTGCATCGGGAGATTGCTCTGCGAACGCGCTGAAGGTTGAAATCAGCACGGCAGACAAGAGGCCAGAGGAGAACCTTTTCGAAATTCGAAATCTCAAATTCGAAAATGGAGGAACGTCACGAGTTTGAGTCGAGGGTTTGGATGGTGTGATCATTGTATTTTTACTGGGAGATCAATAAAGGTAGTCCCCTTTTCCTTTCCTTCAAGATAGTGCACTGCGAGGAGGATTTTCTTTCCGTTGCTATTGTCAGGTTTCCAAACCCAACCATCGGGTCCGGGGTGACCGATTCCCGCCAAGGTGCCTTCTCGGTTGGTGTAGTAGGCTTGGCTGAGGCCAAGATAAACGGTGGTGACCTCGGCGCGGGTGCCATCGGGGAAGGTGCGGAGCTCCTTCACGCTAGCCACGGTGGAGTTGAATGCGCTGGCTTGATCAAGAATGCCCAAAACGTTTTGGAGGCGTTCGGCTAGGGAAGCGCTCGACTTTTCCGAGTCTTCAGGAAAGCGGGCAATGATCGGCTTGAGCTTTTCACGGAGAGGCTCGGGCAGTTGGGGAAGGAGGGGGCGGAGCTTCTTTTCCGCGGCAATCACCATGGCTTTCGATTTTTCAGCGGTGGCTTTCAGTTTATCGGTTTGAGCGGCAAGCTCGTCTCGTTTCTTTTGGGCCTCTGCCACGGCTACGGAAATTTCCTTTAATTTCTCGCGAACGGTAGTGGTTTCAGCTTCGGCTAGTCGGACGCGATCTTCGAGGATGTCCTTGCCGGATGCCCAATCCGACTTTTCTTTCGAGATGAGTTGTTTGGTCTCGACCCATTTGGTCAAGGTTTCGCGGGTGGCCTCGATGAGGGGGGCGGTCTCGCTGGTAACCTTCATCGCGGGAGCGGGGGCATTGGTTGTCGCTGGGGTGTTCGTTTGGGCGGAAAGCCCGGGGGCCAAGTGAAAAAGGAAAAGCACGATGAATAAAAAGATAAAATTCATCTTTAAAAACTCCACTTGAGACCTGAGGAGATGATTTGCTGGGCCATAAAATCATTAGATGAGCTGGCCCCACCTGCAACGGGAGGAGTTGTTGTAGTGCTCTCGTTGCCATAATTGAATTGAACATCCATAAAAGCCAAAAATTTGTATTCGATAAAAAGGCTAAGGTTTTCATAAATCTTTTTTTCTAGACCAACAATAGCCTGCAAGGAGAGGCAAACATTGTTGGCTGAGCCAAGAGCAGTTTCGTAGGATACTGGATTACCGTTTGCATCGGTTCCATCGACTTGCATTTTATGGTTGGTCGAATAAAGCACCGCGCAACCCACTCCTCCACCGAAGTAGGGAGTTACTGGGAGCTCTTCGAATTTTACAAGTCCATTCAGATTTACATTGTATACGTTTAAGTTGGAAGTCTCAGTTCCAACGCTCGGCAAAACTTGGTTTCCGGTGTTGCCTGTTCCGGTTGAGGTTGGAGACAAGGCGAGTTTTTCATATGAGCCGAGATAAATGAACTCCAATTCCATGGCCGTTCGCATCGGTACTGGACTGCCAAAAGCCAGCTGCACATCACGTACTGCAAAATCATAACCGCCCTTCACGCATATATATGTTCCTAATTGACCATTGTCCCCCTGATCCAAAGGAATTTGACCTTTTGCAGTGGCAGTTCCATTTTCTGTGAACTGTTGGACCATGGCTCCAGCCCCTATCGACGTGTACCAATGGCCGTCACGCGGACCCAGTGGACCATCGGTTCCTGATGTTTGGGATGGGGTGATGACTTTGGGCTGGTTGGCAATTTCTGGAAGAGGAGCATCCACCATACTTGATGTGGGCTCTGGGGCTTTTGCGGCAGGCGGCTGAGTTGGGGTGGCCGATGGTGCGTTAGTTACACTCGAAGGTGCTACAGATAGCCTGCCTGAGTTCTCTTGGGCTTGAATAGGACAAGCCAGCAAGAAAATAAGACCCAACAAAAAAATACGCAAAGCCATAGCCCTGAGAATGAAATGAGCCCGTGGCTAAGCGAGAAATGTAGTGTGACAATTAATTGCCAATGCCAACTAGATACGAATAACTCCCAATAAAAAACTCACTCTCCTTTTAAGCTCAAAACCTCACCACTGGTAGGGCGCATCATCCCTGATGCGCCGGTTCAACCCTCCAAGCCCAAGCGCTCCACCGGCGGACCAAGGATGGTCCGCCCTACCAAAAATCCCCGCGGCAGCGGGTCCCGCAACTGCGGGGCGCATCCTTAACCCCTTAACCCCAGAATCCCTGAGTCTGCAAACCCTGCGAAGCTCAGCGAGCTAGTCGAGACTGAGCGAAGTAGGGCCGACCTTGACTTTGCTCATAGTAGTGGCAAATTACCATCATGGTAAAAACACAAGTTCAGTTCCCTGACCATCTTTATCGTGAGGCCAAGAGAGTGGCGGTTGAGCAGGAGATGAGTTTTGCGGAAGTTGTTCGCCGGGGCCTCGAGATTGCGGTTCAGGGGTATCCTCCTGGTAGGGCTACAGGGGAAAGCTGGAGCCTGCCCTCGGCCAAGCGTTTGGGTCGTGCGAGGCTTTTGGAGAAGGATTGGGCACTGGCTTCCCGCGATTCTACGTGATCAGTTTCGACACAAACATTGTGGTTCACGCGGCCAACGCGGATTCCACGGACTCGCCTCAAGCTCGTGCGTTCTTGGAAGAAACGGCCCAGCGAAAAGACGTGGTAATTTGTGAGCTGATGCTCGTCGAGGTTTTCCTGAAGCTCTGTAATCAAAAGATCTTTCCAAATCCACTCTCCTCGACCGAATCGTGGGACTTTTGCGATCGACTTCGGAGGAACAGAAACTGGCGTGTGGTGGAGTCAGCCCCCGTAATGGAAGAAGCTTGGCGTCTCGCCAAGCAAAAAAACTTTCCTTTTCGCCGGATCATTGATCTGCGATTGGGTCTCACCCTTCGGCACTTTCGTGTCGAGGAATTTGCCACAACCAATGGCAAGGATTTCCAGTCGATCGGCTTCCGTCGCGTCTGGAACCCACTGACCGAAAAATAAGTTCTGGCGAGTGAACCTCTGTCCCCGTGGGATTATCTCTCCAATCCAAAATCCCCGCGTCAGCGGGTCCCGCAACCGCGGGAAAAATCAAACATCCAAAATCGCCTTTCGTTGGTATTCCTCCTTAACCCGTCAGCCCTGGAAAGCTCAGCGAGCTAGTCGAGACTGCGCGAAGCAGGGCCCGCCCCGCACTCCTGCCGGGGCTAAAACCTCCAGTTCATCTCGAATTCTGCCGCTTGGGTGTAAAAATTCTGCATGGTGTAACCCCCGAAATTGGGATTGAGCACCCCGTCTAGCCGGTAGGCGATCGACACATCGAAACCTGGAGCTACCTGATACCCGCACCCAAGGAAGGCCTCCCACGCCCCCATGACGTTCGACTGATTAAAATCCCCCTGGTAGTTGATCGTTCCCGAGATCGTGCTGACAGTTAGTTTTTGGAACATGCCTCCTCCGCCTGCACCGAGAAATGGTCTCCATCCATCCCCGATCGGATAAGAAAACTCGACGTTCACCATCAGCGGCACCTGCAAGAGATATCCTTCCGCATCCAACTTCATCGTTCCATTGAGATTTGGATCACCACCAACCCCAGTGAAAGTCCCATTTCCCGTGATGGTGTACGACTCGACCGTATTGTAGATACAGCCAGTTTCGAATTCGAAATTTATCCATTCGTTCAGGCGGTAACCTGGGGCAAAATCAAAACGAAAACCTGGGTTGAAACCGATCGACTCGTAGCTGATGGTTCCATTGAACTGCACCTGATTGGAAAAGAGAGGGTTGATGTTCGTCTGCGGATAATCCCGGGTGTCCCGTTGGGCGACCGACATGTCTGAATCGACCGTGCCACCGAAAGCGATTCGCAGGCCAGGTCCTGGACCCGTGACTGGTTCCGCCTGCACGTCGGTCAGGGACAATCTCTGGGCAAAAAGATCCGATCCACAAAAAAAGATGATCAATACCAACCCCCACCTAAGAGCCCTCAGCCCCTTAAACACTGAATCTGTAAACCCTGCGAAGCTCAGCGAGCTGGCCGAGACTGAGCAAAGAAGGGCCTTTGCGTGAGGTATCATCTTCATCTTGTGCTAGAAGCGAATCGTGACCGTCCCCATGATCGACATTGAGGGAACCGACTGACCT
>CANESK010000085.1 GCA_947441075.1 Verrucomicrobia subdivision 6 bacterium | reverse complement strand
TAATTTCGCGGGTGAGATCTTGATCTTCTTTGGTGCGTGGGCGTCTCATCCTTATTTGGTGGTGATTGCGGCTTGGGGAGTTGTGCTTTCGGCGGTCGCCATGCTTCGAGCGGTTCGCGGAATCGCCTTTGGGCCTGTGGCCAACGCGGTAGAGAACGCTCCAGAAGGAGATATCACAGGGACGCGTGAGGTTTGGCCGTTTGCTTTTCTTACGACGATTTTATTCGTTTTGGGTCTGGTGCCAGTTTTAGTGCTGGGACCTGCTCGCCCTGTTCTAGAAAGATTATTGAGCCGATGACCGCCTGGCTTTCACCTGAAGTCCTCTTGGTATTGGCAGGCGTCGGCCTGATCTTGGTGGACTCTCTGACTCCTCGCTCTTGGCGAAGGCTGATCTCTCCCTTGGCATTTGTTTTTGCGCTCGGCCTGCTTTTCTGGACCCCTTGGAGTTCGGGACAATCGGTCCCTGATTCGTGGAGAAATCTTTTCGTATCGGACGGATTGTCCTCCATTTTCAAACCCTTCTTCGTCCTTTGTCTGGTGGCGGTGACGGGGATGTCGGCAAGGTATCGTTTGGGCACGGAGGAGAGTGTTCGAGCCGAGTTTCTGGCGCTGCCTTTCTTCTCCACGGCTGGGCTTTGCTTACTCGCTTCGGCTCGCGATTTTCTAGCCGTTTTCGTGGCTCTGGAACTTGTCTCCATTTCCCTTTACCTCTTGGTGGCCTTTCACCGTACGAAGCAAGCCAGCTTGGAAGCAGGGATTAAGCTTTTGGTCATGGGGGGGCTTTCTACGGGATTTCTGGTTATGGGAATTGCCTGGTTGTATGCAGCGGCGGGCACAACCGAGTTTTCTCGGCTCCTCTTAGAGCAGGCGGGGCGGCCGGTGACGCCTGCGCTCCTTTTGGCCGCGGGACTGGTGGTTACTAGCTTGGCTTTTAAAATTGCGGCGGTGCCTTTCCATGCTTGGGCTCCGGACGTTTACGAGGGTGCACCGACTCCGATCACCGCATTTCTGGCGGTTGCCTCGAAAGCGGCTGGTTTTGTCCTGCTGATGCGCATTTTCGGTTGGGGAGCTTTTGCTTTGGACTCCGTAGGAACTGTTTTTAGGCCGATCTTACTGACGATGGGGATTGCCACGGTAACCTTGGGGACGTTGGCGGCGCTGCCGCAACGAAACCTGAAAAGATTATTGGCTTACTCAGGCATCGCCCATGCGGGGTATATGCTCCTGGCTTTGGGAACCTTAGGCGAAGCAGGGATGGGGACGGTGGTGGCCTATCTCTGGGCTTATCTTTTTGCGACGCTTCCCGTGCTCATTTTTATTAACGAAATGGAGCGGAATCACGGGAATGCAGATCTGCGCCACTTAGACGGTTTGGCTCGGCGGGAAAAGGGAGCCGCGTTGGGTTTGATGTTATGCTTTCTATCGATGGCGGGGTTACCTCCCTTGGTTGGGTTTTCGGTGAAGTTGGCTGTTTTCACTACCTTATGGAATGCGGGTGAGATGCCTGCCTTGGTCGTGGCGGGTTTGATGGCAGTGATCGGGTTGGGTTTTTATCTGGCACCCATCCGTGCGATGTATTGGGAACGCGAAGCGGATGCGATTCCCGCGACACGTTTGCCGTCCTTTTTGGTTGGGGTTTTGTTGGCAGTGGGGCTGCTTAATTTACTCTTGGGTTTCTATCCGAAGCCTTTGGTCGCGCTGGCGGAGCGGAGTCTTGCTCCTGCCCCGCTCAATCGCCAAGAATCAGGACGATGACCTAAGCTGGTGAAGAGGGAAGAGGTGAGATAAACTTTTCCAATGATAGTGAGTAACGACAACGCAAAGACGGGTGGGCCGAAAATCGGCTCCGAGAAGCTGGTTCGCCTTTCCGAAGCTGCTTCCTTGCATCTGCTCGGTTTACTGAAGAATAAAAACTATGAAACTGGTTCTTTGAAGGTGGCGGTGGTGGGAGGAGGTTGCAGCGGGCTGCAGTATCAAATGGATCTGGTGGCAGAAGCGCGATCGCAAGATATTTTGATTCAAAGTCGAGGGGTTCATATTTCGGTGGACCCTAAAAGTGCGGTTTTTTTGAGTGGCTCAGAAATCGATTTCAGCACCGATTTATTAAAGGGGGGATTTCGGGTAACTAATCCCAATGCGCGGGCTACCTGTTCTTGTGGCGATAGTTTCAGCACGTAGGTGAATGCAGTGAAAAAGACCCGCAAAAAAGGGCCTGTACCACAGTCTCGACTCGGGAAGGCGAAGCTTTCGTATGGGGAGCGCTTGGAGTTGGGGTTTGCCCGGGTGGAGCGAGATCTGGTTTGGATGATGGATTGCCTGGAGGAACTATTTACGGAGTTGGGAGAGGGGAACATTCGAGATGGGTTGCCTTTCCGAAAGGAATCGAAAAAGGTTTTGCCTCCAATTACGGATGGGGAGGTGACCCGGTCTTATGCCATTGCGTTCGGGTTGCTTAACTTGGCAGAGGAGGTGGCGGCAGAGGCGATGCGAAGGCTGAGCGAGACGATCAACGGTCCGCAGCATGAGCCAGGGTCCTGGGCTCAGGCTTTTCGTTTGATGAAGGCGGAGGGAACCGATGGGGAAGTTTTGGCAAACGAACTGCCAGCCTTGAGGGTTGAGCCTGTTCTGACGGCGCATCCGACGGAGGCTCGACGTCGATCGGTTTTGGCCTGTATGCAGGAGATTCACTCTATTTTAGTTGAGGGCGGAGGGCACGGAAAAGAGCATCCTGCAGAGCGCGAGTTGCGGTATCGACTCAAAGTCGTTCTGGAAAGATGGTGGAGAACTGAGGAGGTACGGACCCAAAGGCCGACGGTGGATATGGAGCGTGAGGGAATCATTCACTGTTTGGCAGGGTCGATGGCTCAATCGATTGCCGAGACCGATCGCCGTTTAAGGGAGGCGTGGCAACTGGCGGAGTTAGGAGAGGGTGGACCTGTTCACCCAGCAGTTCGCCCCCAGCTACGGTTTGGTACCTGGGTGGGTGGAGATCGTGATGGTCACCCTTTGGTGACGGCAGAAACAACTAGGACGAGCCTGCGGATGTATCGGGCGGCTTCTCTAAAGCTTTTGGGGTCATCTTTGGAGAAATTGGCTTCGCGCCTGACCCTATCGCGGAAGTACCATGGAACCCCAGCAGAACTAGAAAAATGGTTGGTTGATTGGCGGAAAAGAGTCGGTTCAGAAAGAGCGGAGGCGGTGTCAATGTATCAGGAGGAACCTTGGCGTGAGGCTGTCCTCCTGATGCGTAATTTTCTACCTAAAGAGGAGGAAGTCTCGTTTGGGTATAATCGGCCAGAGGATTTGATCCTGGATTTGGGAGTTGTCCGGCGTGGGTTATTGGCGGTGGGGGCGGCGCGGCTAGCGGCGGCAGAGGTGGACACGGTGATTCGCTTGGTTGAGGTATTTGGATTTCATCTAGCGGTTCTAGATATTCGACAAAACAGTACGCGCCACGATGAGGCGATCGAGGAGTTGGAGGCAAAGACAGGCATAGTTGGGGCAGTTCCTTATGCGAATCGCTCGGAAGCGGAGCGACGTGCTCTTTTGGAGAGCTGGATGGAAAAACTACCTTGGACGACGGATGAGGCGATGGCGGCTGGACCGGCCTCCTTTGAGGTGATTGGAACCTATAAGGTTTTGGCGGAGCACGCCGAGTTACACGGAATTGATGGGCTGGGGCTAAGTATTGTTAGCATGACCCGAGATGTTTCTGATCTCTTGGCGATCCACGTTTTTTCCAGACTGGCTGGGCTTGGGAATAGCAACCGGGGAGATTCTCCATGGTGTCCTTTGCCAATCACTCCGTTATTTGAAACATTGGACGATCTGGTGCGTGCTCCTCGGGTGGTGAAAGAATTTCTGCAGCATCCGATTACTAAGAAGACAATTCGGTTTCTGTCGGAACAAGAGGCGGAAGGGGCCCAACGTCGCCGTTTAGCTTTGGTCGATCCTGGGGAAGGTGCGGTGGTTTTGCCGGTCGAAGCGCCTCCTACTCTCCGAGTCATGATTGGGTACAGTGACAGCAATAAAGATGCGGGCCTTTTGGCGAGTCAGTGGGTCCTGCATCAGAGCCAGCGCGCGATTCAACGTGCGGCACGCGAAGAGGGGGCGGCTGCGAAATTCTTTCATGGTCGAGGGGGTACGGTGAGCCGAGGGGCTGGTCCTACCCACAGATTTCTTGAAGCCTTACCCAAGGGGACCTTAGACGGGGATCTTCGGCTAACGGAGCAGGGTGAGGTGATCGGCCAGAAATATGGAACGGCGGCAACGGCCTCTTATAATTTAGAGCTTCTTCTAGCAGGTACGGCAAGAAGCTCACTTTCCTTGGATAGCGAAGGGGCGGACAACAGGGAGATGGCCGAAGTGTTTGAGATTCTAGCGGAGACAAGTAAGGAGGCTTATCACCATTTGATTCGGGAACCTGGCTTTTTAGACTACTTTAGGCAAGCGACTCCGATCGATGTGGTGGAGAGGAGCACGATTGGCTCTCGCCCTTCTCGCCGTACTGGCGCTCCGGGATGGGCTGATTTGAGGGCAATTCCTTGGGTTTTTAGTTGGAGCCAAGCTCGATTCTTTCTTCCTGGTTGGTATGGCGCGGGGACAGCGCTTGGACTTTTAGCAAAAGATCATGCTCGTCTTTTTCGTCGTCTGCAGAGCCGGCTGCGAATATGGCCTTTTGCACGATATGTTTTTAATAATCTGGAGAGTGGGCTAGCGAGTTCGGACTTGGAGGTTGGACAGTGGTATGCGGATTTGGTGCGCGATGAATCTCTGCGAGGTCGAATCACTGGGGTAATTCACGAAGAGCATGACAAAGTAAAAAATGGGTTAGCGGAGTTATTTGATGAGTCGCTGGCGTTACGACGGCCCCGTTTTCGTTTTACAGTGGAGCGCAGGGTGACCCCTTTGCGGGCTCTTCACCGCCGACAAGTGGATCTATTGCGGCAGTGGCGAGACACGGATCAGGGAGGAGACTCGGTATCGGAGAAGCTTTTGGGTGAGTTGCGGCAAACGATTGCGGCGATAGCCGCTGGACTACGGACGACTGGGTGAAGTTGAATCCTGGATGGAGAGTGGCGGCTGCGGGGACAGGGATTAATCTAGCCCTTGGGATTCTCTACGCATGGAGCATATTCAAGAGTGCGATCGAAAAGGATTTCGGTTGGAGCGCTGAACAGCTGAATGATCCTTACGCGGTCTGCTGTTTGGTATTTTCTTTTGTAATGATTCTTGGTGGGCGGTGTCAGGACCGATTCGGGCCGAGGAGAACCGCAATGGCTGGAGGAGTTTTGGTAGCGCTTGGACTGGGGATCGCTTCGCAGAGCACCCAGTACCTGAACTGGGTATTGGGTTTCGGCGTTCTGGCGGGGATCGGTATCGGCTTTGGGTATTCTGCGGCGACTCCCCCTGCCTTGAAGTGGTTTCCCGCCTCCCAGACAGGGAAAGTCGCAGGGATAGTGGTAGCGGGATTTGGCTTGGCGCCTCTCTATATTGCTCCGCTGACTGATGCACTCCTGCGAAGAGGCGGAGCTTCTTTGGCGACGCCTTTCTATTCGGTGCTTTTTCTTTTGGCAGTCTGTGGGTTTGCAATCTTTCT
>CANESK010000084.1 GCA_947441075.1 Verrucomicrobia subdivision 6 bacterium | reverse complement strand
TTGAACCACCCGTAATAGCCGACCTGATCCACGGTACCTCCCACGGAATTGAAGCTGGAAATATAATCGAAGCTTCCTCCCAGGGTGATCGACTCCGCTGTGAACTTTTTATCCAGAGGTGGCTTTCGCATGACAAAGTTAATCGCGCCCGCCGGCTGAGGTCCGTACATCAAAGCCGCTCCTCCTCGAATAAACTCCATACTCTCCATCGGATAGGTCGGCGGAAGGTAATAGGCTTCGGGATAACCGATCATGTCGGCCTGAATCGGAATTCCATCCTCCAATACCTGAAAGCTTTGTAAGCGGTGAGGATCGAATCCTCGATACGCCATACTCGCTAAAGGAGTGCTTTCGTCCGGCACGACCAAACCAGGCGTGGTCGCAGTAATCTGCCTCCAGTTATCATCTTTCACCTCAGGAAGGTAGTGGGCATCGATATTGGAGGTTCTTTTTCCCGCATTGATTCTCGTCCCCTCCACATCCGGCAAAAATGGTAGGCGGGTCTGAACATCGTAATCCGCCTCAACTTCCACCTGCTCCAATCTCACTATGTTTACCGCTCCCTCTACGGCCGATTTTTCGGGACTCAATTTCGGAACCTCCTGCCCCAACCCCACCTCTGCACCAATCGGAAGAATCGAAAAGAACCCAATAATAAAAGTTCGAACCCTATGCATTGCGCAATAAGATACTGAGACGCATTCTCATAAACAACACTTTTAATGAGATTGTGTCTCATTTTATTCGTGACTCCTATTCCGCAACCAAATATGGTTTGAAAATGCTAGGTGGCCTGAATTTTGTGGATCTGATGAATCGAGGCGGGGCCCTGATGTGGGTTCTCCTCGCCTTCTCCTTTGTCGCTCTGGCTGTCACGGTGGAGCGGATCCTCACTTACGCCTCCTACGGCTACTCCCCAGATCGCTGGCTTCGATCCCTGCTGCAAACCATAGGTACTTCCGGTTCCGCTGCCGCTCTTTCTCTAGCCGTAGCCTGTCGTCATCCCGTCGCAAGGGTTGTTCAAACGTATCTCGAGCAGCTCGATCGCCCACCCAAAGTTCGCCAAGACAATGTTCGTCTCACAGGGTCGCTAGTCCTCGAGTCGGTAGAGAAAAATCTACGAATCCTAGCCGCTCTCGCTCACCTTTCCCCTTTGGTGGGTCTTCTGGGCACCGTACAGGGCATGGTGGTGGCTTTTTCAAAAATTGAATCGATCCAAGGGACGGTCAAACCCTCAGACTTAGCAGGAGGTATTTGGGAAGCTCTCCTTACCACCGTCTTTGGACTCCTCGTAGCCATCCCCTGCATGGCTCTCTATCACGCCTTTGAGGGGCACGCGGATAAGATCGCCCGCCGGATGGAGTGGGCCGTCACTGCTCTGGACGATCTTTTGAGTCCCTCCTCCCTCCCCGCTGTCACTACCAAGCCCCGCCAACGCGCCCAAGAAGAAGAGTTTTCCACCGTCCAGTGATCCTATGTTCACCCGACCCAAACGCCTTACCACCTCCATCGATATGGCTCCACTTATCGATGTGGTCTTTCTTCTTCTCATCTTTTTTATGCTTACCTCCTCCTTCACCGCTCCCTCTCTTCAAATCAAACTTCCCACCGCCAACAGTCGCCCCGACTCCACCCCGGAAGTAATTCTCGTCGCAGTCGATGCCCAAGGCTCCATCACCCTACAAGGAGCCCCCATCCAGCTCTCCCAGTTTGAATCAAAACTAAGCACTCTCTCGCAGGGCAAGAGCGACTCAAAGATTCACTTTCGCGGGGATCGTGAAATGAACTACGGTCTTTTTGTTGAACTCATGGATCGGGCCCGCCAGATCGGCATAGTCCAATTCAATCTAGTTCATGACACGAAAAAATAGCCAATGACCCTTCCCCACCCCCTTCGGAACGAAACCTTTTTTCTGATTGTTGGATTGGCCGCCTCGGCGGCACTGCACTCCGCTCTTTTCCTCTCCCGCTCTCCGGCTATCTCCTCTCAGCACTTTGCTGTCCAACCCTCCGATTTCTCGGTCGAAATTACAATGATCGAAACCTCCGCAGGCCAACCTGAAACAGTTCAGGAACCCGTCCTAACTACCCCCCTCCCCACCTCCAATACGGTCGATACCCCACCCACTCCATCTTCTCTTGCCCCCACCCTGCCTACACCCAGCCCTTCACCCCGACTACTTCCCACTCCCTCCCCCTCCCAACTCCCACCGTCCCATGCCAGTTCGACCGTCCTCGCCCGCCCTAACCCATCCAAAAATTCAGCACCCATCTATCCCGACATCGCTAGAAAAAAGGGTTGGGCTGGCACTTTGATTCTTCAAGCCAACATATCTGCACAAGGGAGCGTGGAATCCCTCAAGATACTCCAGAGCACTGGACATGATGTCCTCGACCAATCTGCCATCACAGCTGTCCGACAATGGCACTTCCATCCACAAAAAGTGAATGGACTCCCTACGCCTGTTACCGTCGAATTGCCCGTGAAGTTTTCCTTAAATCAGTAGTCACCCAATCTGACCTTGGCTACCCACCCTTCCTTGCGTAGGTTTCAAGACTGCATATGAAGATCTCTTTGGAAAATATGGGTGGGTGCCGCCGTCGCGTGAAGGGCGAGATTCCATCCGATCAAGTTCGTAAAAAAGAAGAAGGTGTCCTCCTCTCCTTCCAGAAATCTGCCCGCCTCCCCGGCTTCCGCCCAGGCCACGCCCCCCTAGAAATGGTTCGCCGCCGCTACGCCAACGATATCGAAAAAGAACTCCGCGAAAATCTTCTCCGCGACGGCCTCCGCCATGCAGTCGAAACCGAGAAGCTTCACCTCGTCGACGATCCTGCCGTCGAAGAAGCTAACTTCGAAAAAGATAAAAAGTTTAAATTCATCCTCCGCGTCGATCTCGCACCTGAATTTAAATTGCCCGCTTCGAAAGGCCTCAAGATCCCCAAGAAATCTCCCGAAGCCGTCACCGATATCGATATTGCCTCCGCCCTCGCCCGCCTCGCCGAGCCCATGGCCCACTTCCATACCCTCCCGCCCCGCCCCGCCCAAGAAGGCGATTTCGCCATCGTCGACTTCGAAGGCACCTGTGGCGGCAAAAAGATTCTCGAACTCGCTCCCGACTCAGGTCAAGTCGCCGAAGCCAAAAAACTTTGGCTCTGGCTCAAGCCCGACGCCTTCCTCCCCGGATTCGTTCCCGCCCTCTTCGGAATGAACCCAGGGGAAACCCGCCCTGTGGAGGTCAAATTTCCCGCCGATTTTCCCCAAGCCCCCTTGCGCGGCCAAACCGGTCGCTACCAAGTGACCCTTCAAGAACTCAAAGAACGGCACGTCCCCGAAGTTGATGAAGCTTTTTCGCAAGAAAATTATAAGATGCCCAAAGCCGAGCTCGAATCTCGTATCCGCGAGGATCTCACCGCCTCCCGCTTGTCCTCTGCCCGTTCCGAAGATGCCCGCGCGGTTACTCTCGCTCTTTTATCCTCCACCAAAATGGATGTCCCCGAGCCTTTGCTCGACGAAGAACGTCGCCGACTCGTCGCCCGCCTCGTTGAAGAAAATCAGCGCCGCGGGGTCTCCAATGAAGAGCTCATCAAACATAAGGACGAGATCCTCAAGACCGCAGGCCAAAACGCCGAAGAAAACGTCAAACTTAGTTTCCTCCTCCGTCGCATTGCTGAGGCCGAGGGAATTAAAGTCGAGGACAAGGAGGTGCTCCAAGAAATCACTGTCCTCGCCGCTCAATCAGGACAAGACCCACGCCTCTTCGCCAAGCGCCTCCATAAATCAGAGGTGTTACCCTCACTTGCTGACACTCTCTTGCGCAGAAAAACGGTTGATTTTCTTTTGCAACACGCCGTTCGGAGCTAAGTCATAACTATGAATAACGCACCTCGGGCTGACTATTTCGTACCTAGCGTCATTGAGCAAACCGGCCGTGGCGAACGCGCCTACGACATCTACTCCCGGCTCCTTAAAGACCGCATCATCTTCATCGGTACAGCCATTGATGACACCATGGCCAATTCTATTATCGCCCAACTCCTCTTCCTCCAAATGGAAGACCCCAAGAAAGACGTCAGTATCTATGTCCACTCTCCTGGTGGTTATGTCACCGCAGGCCTCGCCATCTATGACACCATGCAGTACATCACCTGCGAGGTGAACACCTACTGCATCGGCCAAGCCGCCAGCATGGGAGCTGTCCTTCTCGCCGCGGGCACCAAAGGCAAACGCTACTGTCTGCCCAACGCGCGGATCATGATCCACCAACCCCTTGGCGGCGCCCAAGGCCAGGCCACCGATATCAGCATCCAAGCTCAAGAAATTCTTCGCGCCAAAAAACGGCTTAACGAAATTATGGCTCACCACACGGGCCAATCTTTCGAGACCGTCGAAAAAGATACCGACCGGGATCGCTTTATGTCCGCCGAGGACGCCAAGACCTACGGTCTCGTCGATCACGTCGTCAGCTTCCGCAAAGAAGAGCAGCCGAAGAAGTAGTCCTGGCGCCTCCATGGCCCGCCCCAATCACCTCACCCTTTGCTCCTTCTGCGGCAAAAGCCATGCGGAGGTAAAAAAACTCATCGCAGGCCCAGGGGTCTACATCTGCGATAACTGCATCACCCTTTGCACCAATATTCTTACCCGAGAAATCGGCGATCACGCCCAAGCCAAAGGGATTCTTAAAGCCTTACCCAAGCCCCGTGAAATTCGGGCCGAGCTCGATCGCCACGTCGTCGGTCAAGACCGCGCCAAACGCACCCTCGCCGTTGCCGTGCACAACCATTACAAACGGGTTCGCGGCGAACCCACCGACACTCTCCCCACAGAACATTCCGATGTGGAACTGGAGAAAAGTAACATCCTCCTGATCGGCCCAACCGGCTCAGGTAAAACCCTCCTCGCTCGTACCCTCGCTCGCATCCTCGACGTCCCTTTCGCCATCGCCGACGCCACTTCCCTTACCGAGGCAGGCTACGTCGGGGAAGATGTTGAGACCATCATCCTCCGCCTTCTGCAAAATGCGGACTACGACGTCAAACGTGCCGAGTTGGGCATCGTCTACATCGACGAAATTGATAAAATTGGCCGCAAATCAGATAGTGCTTCTATCACCCGCGATGTCTCAGGCGAAGGAGTTCAGCAAGGCCTTCTCAAAATTCTCGAAGGCACTATTTGTCACGTACCTCCACAAGGCGGAAGAAAACATCCCCAAGCCGAACATATCCAGGTCAATACCCAGAATATTCTCTTCATTTGCGGAGGCGGCTTCGTCGGACTGGAGGAGATCGTCAATAAACGTTTAGGCGGACGCTCTCTCGGTTTCGGCTCCCAACTCGTGCCCAGCCAAACCGTCAAGGAAGATGGCCTCGGCCTCCTTCGCTATACCGAGCCCGACGATCTGCTCCGTTTTGGCATGATCCCAGAGTTCATCGGTCGCCTCCCCGTCCTATCCCATCTTAGCCCACTAACCGCGGATGAGCTCATCTGCGTACTGACCGACCCAAAGAACTCTTTAACTCGGCAATACGCCAAACTTTTTGGCATGGAAGGGGTGAAACTCAACTTTACTCGCGATGCCCTGCGCTCCTTGGCCGAGGCCGCCTTGAAAAAAGGCACTGGAGCCCGTGCGCTCCGTAGCCTTCTCGAAGGCATGATGCTCGATCTGATGTACGACATTCCCTCCCGCGATGATGTCGATGAAGTGATTATCAACCAGGCGGTAGCCGAGGG
>CANESK010000083.1 GCA_947441075.1 Verrucomicrobia subdivision 6 bacterium | reverse complement strand
TTTTGATTCTAGGGCTGGCTTCGGTTTCGATGGCGACGGCCTGGAAGCATGGGGCGGAGATTCGGGCTTCGGCGGAGGCGCAGAGGTTGAAGATCGCAGCGGAGCGTTTTACAGGATTTTCAAAGTTTCTAAGGGTAATCACCGACAACCAGCCGACGGCGATTGCGGCGATGGATGGGGGTGGAAAGTATAACTTCGCCAATCGCACATTGGCGGATGCGGCGGGAATTACCCCTGAGGAAGTGAATGGCAAGACGATGTCTGGGGTGATCGGCCCGGTGAGGGCGGCTGCTTACCAGAAAATCAACAAGCAGGTGATCGATGAACTTTATCCAGGCTGGCCTGCGGATCGTACTGAAGGGAAGTGGGCCCCACAGAAGGCGAGGCACGAGTTTGAGGAAAATGGGAAGAAAAAGTATACAAAGACGGATCATATTCCTTTGCGGGCTGACCGCGACCATCCTCCTGGGATTCTGCTGATCGAGCAGGACATTACGGAATTTATTACGGAGCGATCACGGCGGGAGCGGATGTTTCGTGGTTTAATCGAAGCCTTCGTCAAGGAAGTTGACGGGCGGCAGGCGGAGGCCGCGCGGGGCAACGGAAAGCTAATTGCCCGGTTGGCTCGTGGAGCGGCCGAGGAGATGGGATTGACTCCTACTGAGGCCGAAACGGCAGAATTGGCCGGGGAACTGCTAAACCTCGGAACGGTTTCATTACCTCAAGAGTTATTGAACAAGGGTGGAAATCGGAATGAAGATGAAAAACGTCGCCTTCGGGAGGCGGTGGTTCGAAGTGCGGATCTCTTAGCGGGGTTGGAGTTTGAAGGACCGGTAGCCGAGGTCATTCGGCAGGCACAGGAGCGTATCGATGGGACTGGTTTCCCAAACCGTTTGAGTGGGGATGCTATTCTGCCGACCGCTAAGGTGGTGGCTGTGGCTAAGCGGGTGATCGACCTGCTGCATGGGCAGGAAGGTGCTGCGCAGTCCTTGGATCAGGCCCTAAAGACGGTCATGGCCGAGGCTGGCACCTCACTGGACCGTCCTGCGGTGGCGGCTTTAGTTGATTTTCTCGATAACCGAGGCGGCCGAGCCAAGATCGGGTTGGCCTAAGCCAAATATTAGTCGGGGATAAGGCTTTGTTCGACTGTGTTGTCGAAGCGGAGATTGAGTAGTTTCCAATCGGCTCCGATGGGGGTGTAAAAAACGAACTGCCAGCGGAGAGGTTTTTTGGGGTGGTAGCTGAGGTAGGTAATGTAGATCACACGGGTGCCTACGGTGCGCTGGTCGTAGAGCTCATACCCTTGCAGGGGGCCAAAAACTTCTAATCCCTTGCGGATGTTTCCGACAAATTCAGGAACGGCGGCAGGGTCTGACAGGGTAGGGTTGCTTGCGACAAGAGTTTTAAAGCACTCCTCGACCTTGCCTGCCTGAACACCTTGAAAGAACGCCTCGAGCTGTTTTTGGACTGGGGCGGGAGGTGGTTTATTGCTCGGGTTACGTGGAAGAAGTTGAGGTATGAGAGTGGAGACCTTAGGGATGTTGGTGGCGGGGCTTTTACTGGGAGGGGCTGCCAACAAGGAGGAGGTCAGAATGAGGATAGGGAGCAGGGCTTTTTTCATAAGGGAAGCTGACGAAGCTGTATCATGGCATCATGGAGGATTGGTGCGCCGTGTGCAAAAAAAATTCTTTGGATCGGTAGATCAAGGAGCCGTTTAACGCTAATCTTGAGCAAAGAGAGATCGGTGCAGTATTTTTCAGGGAGCAGAGTTAATCCGTGAGGTGCAAGGTTGATCAAGGAATCCCCCACTACCAGCGTGCTGGTTTCTTGATGAAAATAGGCGATCTCGCCTTCACCCCCACCGGGCAGAGGAAGGGGGTGGAACTCGGGAGGATGGGTGGAGAGATGGGCTGAGAGAGTGTGGTGGAGGGCATCGCAGTTCCGATCGTGGTTGGCGTTAGTTCTGACAATCAGAACAGCTCCTATCGGAAGGGAAGTATCCTTGGGCCAATCGATGGGATCAAAGAGGACGGTCAACTCCTTGCCGAAGTAGGCGGTGGACCAGAGTTCGGCTTTACAGGAAGGATCGTAGACGTGCCAGGTGGCAAAACCTAACCCGTGAGAGGTGAGGGGTGCGGGAGAGAGACTCAACTGGAGAGAGTGTCGGAGTAGTCGCTGGCCGAGAGAAGGGCGTGATTTTTGCCTGCATCGGCTTGAATCCGAAAGAGCCAACCTGATGCGTAGGGTTCACGGTTGATCAGTCCCGGATCAGCGGAAAGAGTGGGGTTGGTCTCGGTAATCTCGCCGGTTATTGGTGCATAAATATCGGAGGCGGCTTTGACGCTTTCCACCGTGGCGACGACTTCGCCGGCTGATACCTTTCGTCCTGATTTTGGAAGTTCGACAAAAACAACATCTCCGAGGGCGGATTGGGCATAATCAGTAATTCCAACGGTGCTGCCTTCTTTCCCTTGGCGGAGCCATTCGTGGGTTTTTGCGTAAAGAAGATCTGTAGGTGTGTTCATTTTTTTAATAAAAATTTACGTGAAGAAACTTTGGCGGGAACTCGCCGTCCGCGCACCTCAAATTCTAAATCTTGTCCACAGGCGGGGGCAGGAGTTGTGATTAAAGCCAGGGCGACGCCGTAACCGAGAGTGGGCGAGGGCACCCCACTAGTGATTTCTCCAATCTGTTTACCGCTAAGAAAAACAGGGTAGCCGTGTCGTGGCGGGGCTTGTTTAGGTTGGCCGACGAGTCCGATGGTGGTGCGCCGTGCTCCATTTTTCTTGGTTTGCTCCAGCTGGGCCCGACCTGGAAATGGACGGGGGCGCGAAAGATCCACGAAGGAACCTAAGCCGGCCTCGATTGGGGTGATTTCTGGGGAGAGGTCTTGACCGTTCAAGGGCAGGCCAGCTTCCAGTCGAAGACTATCCCGTGCGCCGAGGCCGCAGGGCAAGATTCCCATAGGCTTACCTTTTTCGAGAAGGGCCCGCCAGATCTTCGGCCCATCTTCCAGTGAAGCAAAAATTTCGAATCCATCCTCCCCGGTGTACCCAGTGCGGGCGATGGTGGCGGGGATTCCTAGAAGCTTACTTTCTTTGAGAGTATTGCGCAGTGGGCAGGTCGCCCCAGCGGGAAGAAGCTGGGAAAGAATTGGCTCAGCGTGGGGACCTTGCAAAGCCATGCCCGCTTTTGTTCCTGGATCTCCTTGGAAAAGAGCGCGATTGCTTTGGGCTTGTCGCAAAACTCGGAGGTCTTCTTCATGGCGCGAGGCATTGACTACCAAGAGAAAATCTTCCGGGCCTAAGCGATAGAGTAAAAGATCGTCGATCACTCCGCCTTGGTCGTTGGTTAGGAAAGTATAGTGGCCCTCTCCCATGCGTAGCTTGGCGGGATCATTGGTCAGGAGACTTTCAAGTGCAGCCAGCGCACCTGCGCCTTGGGCCCTGATTTGGCCCATATGGGAAATGTCAAAAAGCCCTGCGGCTTGGCGAGTGGCCTGATGTTCGAGAAGGAGACCGCTGTATTCGACAGGTAGGTTCCAGCCACCGAAATTAATCATGCGAGCTCCAAGCTCGGCGTGGCAGGAGGCTAGGGGGCTGGAGGAAATGGATGTATCCATAAGGGAAAGAAAGTAAGCCGACAAGCGGAGGAGTCAACGCACTCGCGATCGGGCTAAAGAAAGGGTAGAAAGTTGGATGGCCAAAATACCGGTTCGTTTACTAGATTTGATGAGGCAGACCGAGGATCCGCATGTGATCAACCTTGCGGCTGGGATTCCATCGTCTGATTTTCTGCCTTTGGAGGCGCTGAAGGGGGCTATGGAGGGGGAGATGGCGTCGCGGGCAAGGGAGATGTTTAGTTACCATCGTCCCGAGGGGGCGGGAATTCTGCGTGAGGCGATCTGCGATTATCTCAAGGTCCGAGGAATTGGTGTCACAGCGGACCAGGTTCTAGTTACGACAGGCTGCACTGGCGCTTTGGCCTCCATAATGAGCACGGTTCTTAAAAAAGGGGATACAGTGGTATGTGAGGCACCCGCCTATTATGGTCAGCTGGAGTTATTGAAGGCGATTGGGGTGAAGTTTCGCACCGTGGCGACGGGAGTGGGGCAGGAACCCGATCCGGCGAAATGGCAGAAAGCTATCCTGGCAAAGCCAAGACCCAAGCTCTTGGTGATCACTTCGACTCTTTCCAACCCGAGTGGCGCAACTTTACGTGAGGAGTGGAGGCCAAAGTTGCTGGAGATTTGCAAGAAGGCAGGGATACCTATTTTAGAGGATGATATTTATGGAGATTTACTCGGGCGGGGTCGTCCGAAGCCGATTCGGGCTTTTGATGATGGAAGTACGGTTCTTTATGTAACCAGTTTTTCGAAAACGGTCGCTCCTGGACTGCGGATCGGCTTCGCTTTGCCGGGAAAGTGGATGGATGCGGCGGCGGATCGACAGTGTCGTCAGACGATTCACGGAGGTGTTCCTCCTGAGTATGTCACAGCTTCCTTTTTGCGTTCGGGTCGGATGGAGTCCCATTTGGAGATGTTGCAGTCGGTCTATGGGAAAAGGCGCGAGCTGGCGGGCGGAATCTTATCGCGGGAATTACCCGAAGGTGTGAGAGCAGATGATCCGCGGGGTGGCTATATGCTTTGGGTGCGGGGAGGGCGACCTGGGATTATGGATGAGGTGGCTAAACAGTGTCTTTCGAAAGGTGTAGCGGTGGTGGAGGGTGGTATCTTTTTTGCGAATCAGCCCAAAGAGGCCTGTTTCCGTTTAAACTGCGCCCGTGCGACTCCTGAGGATTTAGCGCGTGGGGTGGGGATTTTTTGTGAGGTATTTCGAACTGCGCTAAGCCGAAAAAAATAACGAGAACTCGCTTAGGTAGGGATAGTTTCCTCAGTTTTGGGGTCGAAAAAGACGGCTCGAGAGAGGTCGACTCCTAGATTGATTTTAGATCCCTCCTTAAGTCCTAGATCGGTCTCGGTGGTGCGACAAATGCATGAGTGGGCACCTGTTTTCAGATAGATATAGGTTTCTGCTCCCATAGGCTCAACCACTTCCAAGATGCCCCGCAAGGTGGGGTTGGAGGAGGTGGCGTTGGGGTGAAGCTGTTCGGGCCTAAACCCGAGAATGACCTCTTTGTCCTGGCGAGATGAAAGTTTCCTAGAAGTGTCCGTGGATAGAACGCAGCGAAAAGGGAGGTGGGGGGAGATGACCTTTTCTACAAATTCCAAGGCCCCATTGGGGGAAGCTTCCAGCGTGCCTTGAAGAAGATTCATGGGCGGGCTTCCAATGAAGCCTGCGACAAAAAGATTTGCAGGCCGATGATAAAGATCAAGGGGAGCAGCAATCTGCTGAATTTTTCCGTAGCGCATGACAACAATTCGATCTGCCATAGTCATGGCTTCGGTTTGGTCATGGGTGACGTAGATCATCGTGCTGTCGAGTTGTCGGTGGAGCTTAGAAATCTCCGTGCGGGTTTCGACCCGCATCTTGGCGTCGAGGTTGGAAAGGGGTTCATCGAAGAGGAAGGCTTTCGGCTTACGAACGATGGCCCGACCCAGAGCTACCCGTTGGCGTTGTCCTCCGGAAAGGGCTTTGGGTTTTCGTTCGAGCAGATTATCCGGTTCGAGAAGGCCGAGGATTTTGGCGGCGGAATCGACTCGACGACGGATTTCATCCTTGGGAACCCCACGCAACTCGAGGCCAAAGGCCATGTTTCGGTAAACGGACATGTGGGGGTAGAGAGCGTAGTTTT
>CANESK010000082.1 GCA_947441075.1 Verrucomicrobia subdivision 6 bacterium | reverse complement strand
GGCTTGAGCAGCAGCGCCGCTCTCGAGGTCTGCACCGCGACCCTGCTCGAAGCGGTCACTGGCACGACCTTTGATCCCGTCGAAAAGGCGTTGCTCTGCCAGAAGGCCGAGCACGACTTCGCGGGGGTCCCTTGTGGCATCATGGACCAATTCATTTCCGCATTAGGACGCGAAGGCCACCTACTCCTGCTCGATTGCCGCACTCGAAAAACCGAGATCGTGCCTTTGCAAGACCCGTCCGTCGCGCTGCTCATTATCAATACCAACGTGAAGCACGAGCTGAGTGGCGGCGAATACGCCGAGCGCCGAGCACAGTGCGAGGAAGCCGCAAGGAGCCTTGGCGTGGAATCGCTCCGCGATGTGACCGTCGAGCAACTCGAAAAAGGAAAAAGTAAAATGAGGGAGTTGGTCTACCGGCGGGCCCGGCATGTTATAGGTGAAATCAGCCGCACGGTCCGCGCGGCTGGATGTGTGCGACAATCCGATTGGCCCGCGGTGGGTCGGTTAATGCATGCGAGTCATGTGGCCCTGCGGGATGACTACGAAGTCAGCTGCCCAGAACTCGATGTGGTTGTCGAGATTGCCGAGTCGATCGGCGAGCAGGGGGGCGTCTATGGGTGCCGCATGACCGGCGGCGGCTTTGGTGGTTGCTGCGTGGCACTGGTTAAAGCCAGCAAGGTGGAGGACATTTCAAAAAAAATCGCCGCTGATTACAAAGCAAGAACCGGTATCGCCGCCACAATCTTCGCCTCGCGCCCAGCGGCCGGAGCAACGGTTCTTAAGGGGTGAGTCGTATTATCTGCGCTCAATTTGAGCGCCAAGCGACTTGAGGCGCTCCTCGATTCGACTAAAGCCACGGTCGATCTGGGTGATGTTACGGATTTCTGATTCCCCCTCTGCACAAAGTGCGGCGATGAGGAGTGCCATTCCTGCGCGGATATCAGGGCTGGCGAGTTTAGCTCCACGCAGTTTGTCAGAGCCGAGGACGACGGCACGGTGAGGATCGCAAAGGATAATTCGTGCCCCCATTTCAAGAAGACCGTCGACAAAAAAGAGGCGGGATTCGAAGAGTTTTTCGTGAATCAGAACCGTACCTTTGCACTGGGTGGCGGTGACGAGCGCGACGGAAGTCATATCGGCAGGGAAACCAGGCCATGGTGCATCGGCGATGTGCGGAACCGCGCCACCGAACTCTTTTTCAACTTCCAGTTTCTGATTTTTGGCGACCAGAATTTCTTGCCCTTGAATATCTGTATGAATTCCGAGTCGGGCGAAAGTCTGTAAAATCATTCGCATGTGATGAGGAGCTGCATTTTTGATCTTTAAAGCACCCCCTGTGACAGCAGCTAAAGCAAGGAAAGAACCGGCTTCGAGGTAGTCAGGACCGATCCGATGAGTGGCGCCCTTCAGGGATTTCACACCTTCGATCGTAAGTGTATTGGTTCCGATTCCCGTGATTTGAGCGCCCATCGCATTGAGTAGATTGGCTAGGGCTTGGACATGGGGCTCGCTGGCCGCATTGTGGATGACGGTCGCTCCCTCTGCGAGGGACGCGGCGCAGAGTCCGTTTTCGGTAGCGGTGACGGACGCTTCATCCAGCAGAATATCGGCTCCACGCAGTTTCTTGGCTTTGATCTGAAGACCGTCTTTGGTGTCGTTAATCGTGGCTCCAAGAGCCGAGAAGATTTGCAGGTGAGTGTCAAGGCGGCGCCGTCCGATTCGGTCACCACCAGGGCGTGGCAGGGTAACTTCTCCCGTCCGGGCGAGGAGGGGTCCTGCCAAGGTGACCGAGCCACGTAGGCGGGAACCAAGTTCTGAATGGATCGTCGATTTGGGACCTTCTTTGGCTTGAAGGGTTAGCGTGCGGCGTGTGGAGCAGGCCTCGGACTCTGATGTGGATAGGCCGAGATCGTTAAGGATTTTTTCCATCAGTCGAACATCTTCGATTTGTGGAATGTTCTGCAGGATGACGGGTTGACCGGTTAGACAGGCAGCGGCCATCAGGGGCATGGCTTCGTTCTTGTTTCCCTGGGGTTCAAGTTCTCCTGAGATGGGATTTCCGCCTTGCACGATAAACTTTGCTCCGTTGGAACTGGACATAGGTAGAAACTGCCTAGGGCGGGTGCTTAGGGCAATCCTACGAAAAAGTTCTTTTTGGGATTCAGTCTTGGGTTTAGTGGGTACAACGAAGCACTTGGCAGGCTTCCGAGGTTCGAATTATTGGAAAACCATGACACCTATTGCGTTGAATTGACCCGATTGGTATCTTAATCAGGTTATTGCTTACGAATAAGGACACTAAGAAATGAAAATCATCATAATGCTCTTAGCTTATAATGCTGAAAAAACCTTAGCTAAAACTGTCCAAGCCCTTCCGGATAGTCTTAAGTCTAATATTCTGGTTGGGGATGATTCCAGTTCTGATCGGACAAGCCAAGTAGCAAAAGAACTGGGGTTGGAAGTGATTCGACATGAGAAAAATCTTAACTACGGAGGAAATCTTCGATATTTAATGCAACATGCCATTTCGGCCGGTGCGGATGTTGTAGTGGAGTTACATGCCGATTATCAGTACGAGCCTTCAATTGTCGATCTTATGGCAGGGTTCGTGGAACGTGGTTGGTATGATCTCATCCAAGGGAATCGAATCCGCACACGACAGGAAGCTCTCTCTGGTGGGATGCCCTACTACCGGTATTTCGGGAATCGTGTTTTGACCTTAGGGCAAAACCTTTGGTTTGGGACGTGTTTTGGAGAGTGGCACAGTGGCTTGCGTGCATACTCACGCCGGCTTTTGGTGCAAGCACCATTAGAGGAATTTCACTCAAGTCACGCCTTTGCAAGTGACATCATGAGTTTCGCCGTCGCTCGTGGATTTCGGGTAGCCGAAGTCCCGTGCCCAGTCCGTTATGAAAGCGAAAGCTCCTCGGTAGCTCCGGGAAATCTTTTTCGGTACGCATGGCATACCATGAGAGCGGCCCTGCGTTATCCTCCTTGGCGGCGCTCGCGGTGCTTTGCAACGCGTGCGTAAATTTCGAAGGTTGCTGGTTGTTTAAGCCCAGCTTCAAACAGGGAAAGAAGAAGAGCCAGTGGGGCAAGGGCAGCAGATAGAAAATAAACAAGCCAGTCTCGCGGCTCCTGACATCCTTGTTTCAGGCAACTAAGCAACCGATCCCTTTTTGTGTCCACAATATTGAAAAGACTATCAACCCAACCCACTGGCCCAAATTCCGAGCTGTTGTAGCGGACCTTTTCTATTGAAAAACCTGCATCCCTCACAAACTGGGCCACTCTTTGAAGATTACCAATCCAGAGATGACGCGGTGGATCTAGATGAAGCCACTTGCCGCCGAAACATTTGGCTTGGAGGGAGCCCAAGTTTACAGTGGAAAGTGCGAGGAGTCCGCCGTCCTCCAAATGATGGCGGCAAGCGAGGAGGAAAGAGTGAGGGTCGTCCATATGTTCAATGACCTGCCAGCAGGTTATAGCCGAAGCCTTTTCCGATTTCAGGGATGCGAAAACTTTTTGGTCCAGCCTTTTACCAAGACGCTTTTCTGCCTGTCCTCTTGGCGTGGATTGTGGTTCGAATCCGCTGATTTGCAAACCGAGGCGGGAGGCTTCTTTCAAAAACAGGCCGTCTCCGCATCCCACGTCGTAAACCTTTCCATTTATCCGATTCAATGCTTTTTGTACTAGGCGAGCTCTTTGTCGGTGAAAATGTCTGCGTAAATACTGAGCCCAACCCGAAAACTTTGCCACTGGTCCCCCGTAATAATCCTCAGGGTAGGATTCTGCTCTCTGTATCGCTAAGAACACCCAAGAGCTGCATTCAGAGCAAACTTTCCAGAGAAAGCAATCTGGTGGGCTCATTCCGGTCAGCCTTGGGCTTCTGCAGACGGGACAAAGGAGGCGGGGTGTGCTAGGACTCTTTTTCATGGATCCAATTAAGGTTATATCTCATCGCCACGTTGTGGCCAAACCGAGAGAGTCCTTCTCCGCGCTTGGTGCAGTTTGGACACCCCTCCAGCTTCATCCGGATGAGAGAGGTTGGTTTGCGGAAATCTGGAAGGCCGATATTCCTGGGAAGATCGTTCCTAGGCAAATCTCCATTTCCAAGACCATTCCGGGGGTGATTAAAGCATTTCATTTCCATCGAAAACAGGAAGACATTTTCATTCCACTATCAGGGGCCTTCCGGATCGTGCTTCTGCAGACGAAAAGTCCTTTCGAGGCACTCTCCATCTGGTGGAACGAGGGGGCTGAGGGGGCATTGCGAATTCCTGCTGACCTAGCTCATGGCTATCGCGTGGAGGGGGTATCTGAAGCAAGGATGCTTTATCTCACTAGCGAGACCTATTCGCCACAGGACGAGGGAAGGCTGGACTGGGATCGTGATATTGAAGGATTTCCGTGGTCGGAAAGACCAGTGACCGGGCTTTAGTCGATCCGCAACGTGGGCAGAGGGCAGACTAATCTCCCGCCGCCTGATATATATCCAGCCAAGGATTTCTTAATCTCATCGTAAAAATTCCAAGCCAAGATAACCAAATAATCCGTCGGTGATCCTATAAGGGCATCCCGAGAAACGATTGGTAGTCGGAGTCCTGGATAGAATTTTCCCTGTTTGGAGAGGGTATCGTCGACAACGTATTCGAACGTCTCGGCAGATAGATGGCAGTAGTTCAGAAGGACGTTGCCTTTAGCCGAGGCTCCGAAAGCTGAGATGGTCCTGCCTCTTTGCTTCAGGGCTGTCACGAAGGAAACCAACTCTTCTCGGATCTGTTGAACATGCTTAGAAAATTCATCGTATATCTTGTCGTCATAAAAACCCAGTCTTTCCTCTTCAAGAAGGAGTTTTTGCACCATTGACCCTGGCTTGCCTTTGCCGATGTGCACTCTGATTGAACCTCCGTGGATTTGCAGTAGATCCACATCGATTAGTTCTAAACCAGCTCTTCTGGCGACTTCCCGAATCGGGTAGAGAAGAAAATAGGAGAGGTGCTCGTGGTAAGCTGTGTCGAATTCTGTTTTCTGGATAAAACTAACTAGGTAAGGGACCTCAACGATTAAGCGTCCGTGATCTGGTAGTACCGCTCGGACCCCTGCAAGAAAGTCCAGTAGGTTGTCCACATGGGCAAACACGTTGGTGGCTACGATTAGGTCTGGGGCGGGATGATTTAGGCTAAGTTTCTGGGCAACCTTTTCGCTCCAGAATTCTGCAACGGAATTAACGCCCCGACTTCGGGCGAGAGCCGCAAGATTAGCCGCCGGCTCGATTCCCACGACTTTGGCGCCGCGTCGTTGGAACTCGAGAGCCATACACCCGTCGTTGGAGGCAATTTCCCAGACCGTCAGGGAGCGGTTGGGGTAAAGTTTTACCGCTTGTTCGGCTAGCCGACCGCAGTGCTCTTGAAAAGTTCTGGAGATGGAACTCTGGTAGGCGTAGTTTGCATAGAGAACTCCTGGATCTACCACCAAATCCAGCATACTCAAGTGACACTGATTGCACTTTTGGATACGGAGGGGAAAACGTGGCTCAACCCGGTTGTCGTCAGGTTCCACATAGCGGTTAACTAGTGGGATTAGGCCCAGATCTAAGTACGAGTGAAACTTCCGATGCCCGCAGACGCGGCAGGCCGTCACTTTTCGGGAATAGTCGTTCTTAATCATAACAGAGCTCTCTCATAAACTCACCGAGGGCTTCCTGCCAAGATCTTTGTCTAGACCGGCTGTGCAGAGCTTCTGGTCGGTGGGTGACCAGTGTGGAGCATTTTGGTCGGGGGAAGTCGGGGGTCGTGATCGGTTTGATCCGTGAGGATATCCCTGCGGACTCC
>CANESK010000081.1 GCA_947441075.1 Verrucomicrobia subdivision 6 bacterium | reverse complement strand
CGCCCTCCAAAGCTCAGCGAGGTTTACCGAGACTGAGCGAAGGAGGGTTTCCGTCCCGCGTCTGCGCCCCGACCGGCGTCGGGGCTTCCCGTCATTAGCGACCTTGGCGTGAGCATCTCCTCCTCAATCAAAAATAAAGAATCCAAAATCAAAAATTCTCCTCACCCCGCTTTTCCCTTAATCTCCTCCCATGACTCCTTGGTCCCCGCCCATCCCCGCTCTCATCTATGGCACAATTCTTTTAGTCTCCGCCCTCGCCTTCCTCTTTTTCGGTGGCATTGCCCGTCTCCGCTCTCTTTTCCAGTCCCAAGCCCACATCCCATCACCCTCCCTCAATATCGCGACTCTGCCCATGCTCATCGGCGGCTCTCTTCTCGGCTTGTGCGCTTGGCTCGCCACTCCTCTTCTTCCTGGAACCGCTCTCGCCGTCGGCATTGTCCTCACCACTCTTAGCGGCCAAAAGCCGCTCATTTTCTGGGGCCTCCATCGGTCCCACCCACTTCGCGATCTCGGCTTTTCCCTCGCAACCATGCTCACCCTTTTTTTTCCTATCCTTTTCCTACTTCTCCTCAGCTCAGGTTTATATCTAGCCCTTCATCTTCCTTTCGAACCCCAACCCGCCATGACCCGCTTCCTCGAAGCACGCGACGCTAAAACCCTCCTACCCTTCCTCACCTACGCCCTGATCATCGCCCCCATCTGGGAAGAAATCTTCTTTCGTGGCACTCTCTTTCCTTGGCTCACCTCCCGCTTTTCCATCACCACAGCCCAGTGGATCTCCGCCCTCGCCTTCGGCGCCGTCCATCTCCACGGGCCCACCCTCATCCCCCTTACCCTCCTCGGCGCCGCTCTCGCAGGTGTCTATCGAACAAAAAATAGTCTCGTCCCCTCCATTCTTCTTCACTCCCTTTTCAACGCCAACACCTGCATCCTGCTTCTTCTCTCTCGCCCTCCCCTCCCATGAAAAAACTTCCAATCTCCTCCGAAGACCTCTGGATCCAACGCTGGACCTCCTCCCTCTCCCACCAATCCTCCGCCAACTTGCGGCACGGAATCGGCCACGACTGTGCCGTCCTCTCCTCATTTTCTAAAAACCTCGATCTCGTTCTCAAAACCGATGCCGTGGTCGAAGGCCTCCACTTCACTCGCTCCACCCCTGCCTCCCTCATCGGTCGCAAAGCTCTCGCCCGCCCCCTCAGCGATCTCGCCGCCGCCGGAGCCACCCCCCGAGCCGCCCTCCTCACTGTAGGTTGTCCCAATTCCCGCTCTGCTCAGCGTCTACGCCAAGCCTATCGCGGACTCTCCCTTCTCGCCAAAAAACTCCGCCTCCCCATCGTCGGTGGCGAAACCATCCGAACCCGCCAGCTCCTCATCTCCGTCTCCCTTCTTGGCACCGTAGCAAAACACCAATCACCAAACCGCTCCGGTGCCCGCCCAGGGCATCTTCTTTTCGTCACGGGAAAACTCGGTGGCTCTTGGCCCCGCCGCCATCTCACCTTCACCCCACGCCTCGCCGAAGGCCAATGGCTCGTCCGCCACAAATTCCCCTCCGCCATGCTCGACCTCAGCGACGGACTCGGCGCCGATCTCCCTCGCCTCGCCCGCGCCTCCCGCATCGGATTTAAAATCCACCCAGACCAAATCCCCCTTTCTCCCCGCGCCACTCCCAAGCTCGCCTTCACCCGTGGCGAGGATTACGAACTCCTCTTTTCTATTCCTAAAAACCGCGTTCCCTCCCTCCTCCGCCGCTGGCCCTTCTCCACTCCCCTTACCACCATCGGCCACTGCCTCCAACCCCACCAGGGCTATGACACCGGCGGCCTTCCTCTCCTCGGCTATGACCACCTCCGCTAAACTTTCCCCAGACACAATCTGCGCTGACGCCAACGCCACCCGCGCTCACGCCGCCCGCCATCTCCCTCTTCTTCCTGCTGGCACTATCCTCCGACTCCACGGCCCTCTCGGAGCAGGAAAATCCGAATGGGTCCGCGGCCTCGCTCACGCCCTCGGCTTTGTTGGCGAAATCCCTAGCCCCACCTTCACCCTCTGCCAACCCCTCCACGGCGGTCGCCTCCCCCTCGAACACTGGGACCTCTACCGCCTCGAAAATGCTCGCGATTGGATCTCCCTCGGCTGGCCTGATTGCCTCTACACCGTAGGACTCGTTGCCGTCGAATGGCCTGAACGCTACCCCGGACCTTGGCCCGCCCAAACTCTCGATCTAACCCTTACCCCCCAACCCGACGGCTCCCGACTTCTCTCTTGGACTTAATGCCGGAAGTGGCGCCGCCCAGTAAAGACCATCGCCACCCCCATCCGATCCGCCGCCGCAATCACCTCCGGATCCTTCACGCTCCCCCCAGGCTGAATCGCCGCCGTCGCCCCCGCCTGAGCCGCCGCCTCCAATCCGTCCGCAAAAGGAAAAAAAGCATCTGAAGCCACCGCACTCCCCTTCAGATCCAGCTTCGCTTGCCCAGCTTTCCATACCGCAATCTGCGAGGAGTCGATCCGCGACATCTGACCCGCTCCAATCCCCAGCGTCCGATCCTCCCCCGCATAAACAATCGCATTCGACTTCACCTGCCGGACGATCTTCCAACCAAACCGCATCGCCCTCATCTCCAAATCGGTCGGCTTCCTTTTCGTCACCACCTTCCAAGCCGTTTCATCATCCCCCGCACCATCACTTTCCTGCACCAGCAATCCACCACCCCGCACGCTCCGCATCTCGTACCCCCCCACTGCCTTCTCACGATTTTCGATTAATCGCAAATTCTTTTTCGCCTGCAAAATTTTTAAAGCCGCTGGAGTAAAAGAGGGTGCCAATATTACCTCGCTAAAGATTTCCGCAATTGCCTCAGCCGTCTCCCCATCCATCTCCTGGTTCGCCGCGATGATCCCCCCAAAGGGCGCCTGCCGGTCCGTGGCATAAGCCTTCTCCCAAGCCGCTCGCAAACTCTCCCCTGTGCCCACCCCGCAAGGATTCGTGTGCTTCAGGATCGCCAGCGTCGGAGCCGATCCCCAAAACTCCGCGATCAAACCCGCGGCCGCACTCAGATCCAAAACATTATTATAAGAAAGTTCCTTCCCATGGAGCTGATTGAAGGAATCCAAAAATGATCCGTAGAGAGCCGCCTTTTGATGTGGGTTTTCCCCATACCGCAAAGACTGCGCCCTCACCCGCAACAATCCCGCCGTCTCTTGCAACACCGGTTGCTCAGGCTCTGCTCTCTCAGTCAAGTAGGCCCCAATCAAATGGTCATAGTGCGAAGTATGCCGAAAAACCTTTGCCGCCAACCTTCTCCTCGTTGCCAAAGTTGTATCCCCATCCGCCTCCATCTCTTTCTGGACCACAGCATAATCTGCAGGATCGGTCACCACAGTAACCGACTCGTGGTTTTTCGCTGCACTCCGCAACATGCTCGGACCCCCAATATCAATATTCTCGATCGCCTGCTCCTCGGTGCAGTCCGGCCGAGCAATCGTCTGAGCAAAAGGATAAAGATTCACCACCACCAGATCGATCGTTGGGATGCCATGCTTGGCCGCTTGCTCCTGATGCATCGCCAAATCTCTCCTTTGCAAAAGACCACCATGCACCTTGGGATGGAGCGTCTTCACCCGCCCATCCATCATCTCAGGAAATCCCGTGTAGTCGCTCAACTCCATCACCTTCACCCCAGCTTCCCGCAACGCCTTGGCTGTTCCTCCAGTCGAAATTAACTCCACCCCCATCCCCACAAGAAACTTGGAAAAATCGATCAACCCCGCCTTATCCGAGACGGAAAGCAACGCCCGACGAATTCCTTTGCCCTGCTTCATTTTCGCAGGTGCACCTTTCCATTTCCTCGAACAATTCGCCCAATCTCAAAGCAGCGTACCGCCTTTTTGGCCGCAGCCACATCCTTGCGCGCCACCACCACAATCATCCCAATCCCCATATTGAAAGTGCGATAAGCCTCCTCCCTCCCCAACCGACCCCGCTTTTCCAGATACTGAAAAAGAGGCGGTACCGGCCAACTTCCTAAGAATATTTCCGCCCCCGTTCCCTTTGGGAAGATTCGCGGCGGATTATCGATCAAACCACCACCCGTAATATGAGCTGCGCCTTTGATCCTCACCTTCTTCCCTATTTTCAAAAGAGCCGGCCGATAATTCGGATGCACCGCCATCAATAACTTCTCCAGCTTCAGCGAAGTTCCAGGCAATTTTCCCTTCACCCTCAACTTGGCTTTTTTAAACAAAATAACTCGCGCCAAAGTATACCCGTTCGTCTGCAGACCATTCGAGGCCAGCCCCAAAATTACGTCTCCCTTTCGAATCGAACGCCCATCCGTCGCCTTCCCTGCCTCCATCACCCCCACAATCGAACCCACCAGATCGTAATCATGGCCTTGATAAATTCCCGGCATTTGCGCCGTCTCCCCTCCGAGTAACGCACACCCTGCCTTCCGACATCCCCGTACCAATCCTTTTAAGATCTGACGAAAGGTTTTCGGGTTCAATTTTCCCGTACCGATATAGTCCAAAAAGAAAAGGGGCTCCGCCCCCAAGGCCGCGATGTCGTTCACACAATGATTAACCAAGTCTTCCCCAATCGTCCCGTGCTTACCCACCTGCTGAGCCACTTTCAGTTTCGTCCCCACCCCATCAATGCTCGCCACTAAAATAGGCTTCCGATATCCACGAATCCTTCCATCAAAACAGCCACCAAACCCCCCTACCGTTCCGATGACCCCAGGGCGATGCGTCGCCCGCACCAAAGCCCCAATCCCAGACTTCACTCGGTTCCCTAGAGTGATGTCCACCCCAGCCCGTGCATACGCGTCGCGAGCCATGCCCACTACAACAGGAATCCCTGCCGCGTTTCTTCTTCGGGAACCAGAGATACCGACCGCAGCCTGCGCCTCTCCAACACCTCTTTATCGTCCTCCGCCGTGAACGGCACAGGATAATCTCCCGTGAAACAGGCCAAACAAAATTTGTTCGCAGGCAAGCCACACGCCCGCACCATCCCGTCCACATCCAGATACCCCAAAGAATCAGCTCCCAAATACTTCGTGATCTCCTGTTTCGTCATGCGATTAGCCAAGAGATCCTTCGGATTCGGAAAATCGATACCGTAGTGACAAGAAAAACGATGAGGAGGACAACTCACTCGAATGTGCACCTCCTTCGCCCCTGCTTCTCTCAGATTCGTCACCCGCGCCCGTGCAGTCGTTCCGCGCACAATCGAATCATCCACCACCACCACCCTCTTCCCTTGCACGGCCGAACGAATTAAATTCAGCTTCACCCGCACATTAAAGTCTCGAATCAACTGAGTCGGTTGTAAAAAACTTCTTCCAATATAGTGGTTCCGCACAAAAGCTTGATCCAACGGGATCCCCGCCTGCTCCGAATATCCCAGGGCCGCGTACGTCCCCGAGTCAGGCACGGGAACCACAATGTCCGCTTCCACTGGGTGCAGCTTCGCCAACTCCCGCCCCATCCGAGTCCGAGCGTGGCTCACATTGCGTCCGCTCAATGCGCTGTCCGGACGGGCGAAATAAACAAACTCAAAAATACACAAGGCCTCACGAGAGGGCTCCGCATGCGGCTTGAAACTTCGAAGTCCATTCGGATCCACTACCACAACCTCCCCAGGTTGTACTTCCCTCAAAAATTCAGCCCCGACCAGATCCAGTGCACAAGTTTCGCTCGAAAAAATGTACGCATCGTCCAACTTCCCGATGACCAAAGGACGGAACCCAAAAGGATCACGCGCCGCAATCACCTCATTCTCCCCCATCAAAACCAACGAATAGGCTCCATGCACTCTAGAAAGAGCTTGGGAAAGAGACCCCCCGCCAATAGCTGCATTCGGCCGCGAAATAAGATGCAAGATCACCTCACTATCCGT
>CANESK010000080.1 GCA_947441075.1 Verrucomicrobia subdivision 6 bacterium | reverse complement strand
GCCGTAATAGAGATAAGGGGCGCCGGGGTAGGTCATTTGAAAGAGAACAATCATCCGTTGGAGTTTGCGTTCCTCCTCATTGGGTTTGCGGATGAGGTAGGGCTTGTCACGGCTACCAGGCCAGATTTCTGCGTCGTAGGCGAAGGCTTCCGATTTGGCGTAGTAGGGTCGGTCGCGATTAACGATCATGGAGGGCATACGATCGGTATCGTGGGAATCGAAAAGATTCTGGAGTTGAAGAGTTTCGTCCCAGTTGAACTTGTTGCGGCGCTCTTCGATTAGGCGAACGAAATCTCGGATGGGAATGGTGGCATCGATGAGGCCTCCTTTGACGGGCATGGCGAAAGCGTAGTAGTTCATGACTCCATCGAATTTTCCCTCACGAATAAAATCGGGTGCTTCCACCCAGATTTCGGGGGTGGTGTAGGCCTGGGGCCTGATGGAGTGAACGAGATCATTCCACTCGGCCCAGAAACCGGTACCGACCTCGTTGGCGACGTCGAGTCGCCATCCGTCCACACCATCAGAGGTATCTCCGTCTCCATTGGGATCCATCCAGCGGCGGGTGATGGCGAAGAGGTAGGCTTTGACTTGAGGATGCAGATTTTTTTTGCCCTTCTCGTCGGTGACCTCGACGAATTCGGGCATACTTTTCAGGCCCCACCACCCTGCGTAGTTAAACTCGTTTTTGTCCTTGGTCGCGGGGTCGTCGAACTGGTGGACATCGAACCAGGAGGCGTAGGTAGAGTCCTTCTGTTTTTCCCGGAGATCGGCAAAGGCAAAAAACTCAGTCGCGCAGTGGTTGAAGACTCCGTCGAGAATGAGATGGAGACCACGGAGATGGGCTTGGCGGACGAGTTCGAGGAATAGTTTATCGGCGGCGGTCCATTTCCAAGTCGAGGGGTCGGCAGTTTCTCCTTGGGTCAGCGCAATATCGCTTGTGGGGTCGGGCCCAAAGTGGGGATCGGCGTGGTGAAAGGAGCGGGAGTCGTACTTATGGAGGGAGGGCGATTCGAAAATAGGATTCAGATAAAGCGCGGTGACGCCAAGCTCTTTGAGATAGTCGAGCTGATCGATGATGCCTTGAAAATCGCCCCCGTAGCGGCGGAAACCGTTGGTGGCGTAAACATCGGAGCCGAGTTTCTTTTCCCAATCTTCCAAGGGGTACCACTCCTTAGTCCAAGGCATGATTTTCCAATCGGCTTTGGCCTGATCAGGGACGCGGGCGTAGTCGGCGGTGGGATCATTCTTGGGGTCGCCGTTGCGGAAGCGCTCGGGAAAAATCTGGTACCAGATAGCCTCTTGGGCCCAGCTACTTTTGCTAGGGCTGGTCTCCTCGGCTGGGGAAAAAAGGGGAGATCCAGCAAGCAAAACCATCCAAAGAAGGACTCGGCGCATGAGGAGTTACTTTTGAGTGGAGAGATCGAAGTAGTAGGTGGTGAAGGGAGGGAGATCGGGAAGGGGAATACCAGTGGTGGTTAAGGTGTCGGCGGGGGCAGAGAAAGTGGAGGGAGAGGAGGAGGCGAGGAGGTCGGTGCCAGATAAAATGGTTCCTGCGGGAAGTGCGAGAGCGGCGGTGGATTCGGGGGAGAGGCGGCAGCGGACGGCAGAAAGAGTTTGGGTGGGGTGGAGATTGACGGTGACGAGAACTGATTTTTGGCTGACAGGATCATTTCGCAGGAAGGAGTACATCCAATGTCCTGAGGTAGTCTCTCCGGAGAGGCGACCGTAAGCAGGATTGTTTTGATTGGCGGGATTTAAGGGAAAAAAATTTCCTTGGGCGAGGGCGGGGTGGAGGAGGGATTGGAGGGTCCGCCCATAGAATGCCCGAAGCTCTTTCTGCTCGCTGCTCAGCGCGAAACCGTCACACGATCCGTCGTGATACCATTTCTGGAGTTCGGGGACCGACCAGTAGTCGAAAAAGGTTGTGCGTCCTTTATCGAGCTCGAACCCGGCGGCACCGACGGTGGCGGCCTCACCGACCTCTTGTCCGTAGTAGACCATGACCGGTCCGCGGGAGAGAGCAAAGAGAACTGTGGATACGACACGACCAACGGACATTCCGTGTCCACCCCAGTGTTGAGGAGAGGCAACGCGACACTCGTCGTGGTTCTCGGCATAGCGGAGGGAGTTGTCACCGACAAAACCGGGGCGGGTGAGGCTATCGAGATCGTTGGCCCATCCTGACTCTGCGTAGATTTTCATCAGGCCTTTGTAGGCATCGTGGCCATAGACGGAGCTGAAGCCGGCTTCGATCAGGCTGAGGGGGTTGGAGTGGTAGGAGGCGAGATCGGGGTTGGCATCGGGGACTTCGAGGCGGGTATCGCCCTCGTAGCACTCGGCGTAAAAGTAGGTGTCGGGCTTGCGGGCGCGGGCGCGGGCGAGGGCCCAGTGCCAGAATTCTGATGGGACGATGTGGGAGACATCGCAGCGAAAGCCGTCGACGCCGATCTCTTGCCAGTAGGTGAGGATGGCATCCATCTTTTTCCAGAGGTTGGGGACGGGGAGATCGGGCTGGAGGACGGTGGGATGTTTTCGTTTTCCTTTGGCGCCCTGGAGGAAGTCGTATCCGTAGTTGAGTTTACAGGTCTCGTACCAGCAGTCTTGGCTGGGGCGCCAAGTGTTCTGGTTGTCGCCGGTGACGCGGCCGCGTTTTTCCTCGGGGGGGAAGAGACCATCGATCTTTTCTTTGAGGCCGGGGAATCGGTTGTCTTTATCTTCCCAGATGACTCGGGTGGTGGGGGTGGTGGGCTGTTTTTTCTTGGGGTCGAAGGTGGAGAGGCGGAGGGGTGGGCCATCGGAGCTGGGTTTTAGGTAGTAGAAGTCGTCCCCCGAAAAGAATTCGGTGCCTTGGTCGTCTTTTCCGAAATCGCGTTCGGGATGGACGATGGAGGCGTAACTGCGGGCGACGTGGTTGGGTACGAAATCGATAAAGATGCGGAGGTTCTGTTTTTTGGCACGGGCGAGGAGAGCTTTAAATTCGTCGAGCCGCTTGGCGGGATCGAGGGCGTAGTCGGGGCAGACATCGTAGTAGTCGCGGATGGCGTAGGGGCTGCCGGCAATGCCCTTGAGAAGGTCGGGATCGTCGGGAGAAAGTTGCAGAGAGGAGTAGTCGCGGGTGGTGGCTTGGCGATAGATGCCAGTGACCCAGATGGCGTCGAAGCCGAGTTGTTTGATAGAGGCGAGGGCGGTGTCGTTGAGGTCGGCAAATTTTCCGCAACCGTTTTGTTCGAGGGTACCATTGGGGATGCGAGCGGAGTTGGTGTTGCCGAAGAGGCGGGGGAAGAGCTGGTAGATGCGGATTTTTCCACCTGCGCGGGGAACGAGAGAGGCGGGGGTGGTAGGGCTTTCGATGGGGAGAGAGAGGTAGTGGGTGAGGGAGCGGTCGCCTGAGCTGGGGAGAAGGTAGGGATCGGAGGAGCGGAGGAGTTGGCCCCAGCCGTTTTCGGCGGGAATATTTTTGAGGGCGGCGACGATCTGGAGTTTTCCTTGAGGGGTGGCCCAGGAGCGGGGGATGGAGATTTCGATTGGGGCGGTTTTACTGGAGAGGAGTTTGACTTCGCCGGGTGAGTTGGTGAAGGGGGTGAGTCCGAATCCGTTCCAGGAGCGGGAAGAGAGAGTGGGGTTGGGTCCACGGAGAAGAAGAAGATGATCGGCTTGAAATGGAAGGAAGAGGGAGGAGCCAGTGATCGATTTTTGGAAGGGGACGAGGGCGGAGCCGTCAAAGCTGGAGGCGGTGGCTAGGAGGAGTGCGTGATCGGGATTTTCGAGAGAGAGGCCTGGGAAGCGGAGGTGAAGGGAGGATGGATTTGTGGAGGGAAGAAGTTCGATGGTGATAGGCTGGGCGAGAAGAGAGGAGATCCAGGCCAGCTGAAGGAGAAACGTAAGGTGGAAAGTGTTGAGGCGAGTCATAGGAAAATTTTACCTTTTAGGAGTGTGTAAGGAAAGCATCCGAAAGCTGGTTCGAACTGTTCCATAAAAGCGAACGCAAAAAAATGAAGGGTAAAGGAGGGAGGGTTAGGGAGTGGAGATTTGGAGATGATTGCACCAGGAGTCGGTTTGGCCGTTGCGGTTGAAGAGGACGAGGCTTTCGATGGGGGAGTTTGCAGTGCCGCCGAGGCGACGGTTTTTGAGTTCGACGGGGGAGCCTTTGCCGAGCGGGAGGGTTTCTAATTTAAGATCGTAGGTGTCGGAGGTTTTTAGGAGAAGAGTGAGGCGGTAGGCGAGGGTGGAGGTGGGGAAAGTGGTAGAAGACTCTTTTTCGCCGTCGAAGAGCTGGAGAGTGGGTTTGTCTTGAAGGGCGCACAGTTCGAAGCGGGAGTTTTGGTTGTAATCGTCGGGGGAGGAGGCGGTGGTGCCTTGTCGGAGGGAGAGCCCGACGGATCCCCCCTTGGCGGAGGACTCGGGCAAGGGGGAGCGGAGGATATCGATGGAGAAGGATTGGCCTGGGGCGAGAGGTTGGGAGAGGGGCCGGAAGGCGCAGGCTTTGGGAAAGTTGTCTCCGTTGGCAAATAGGCCCCAGGCTCGGCCGTTCGAGGCAAGGGGGGCGATGTTAGGTTTGTCTTTTTCTTCGGCGAGATAGAAGCCTGCGAAGGTTTTTTGGTTTGGATCGGCGTTGGTGAGGAGTTGCCAAGGGCCGAAGCCTGAGCCGGCGGTGGATTCGTTTTTCCAATCGGTGCCGTAGGCGGGGTCGGCCGCGGAGTCGGAGTTTGTGGAGGAGGCAGGCGGTTTTGTTTCGGCGGGAGGTTGGGGAGTTCCGGTTGCTGAGGGGGAGGATGAGGGAGAGGGTCCCGCTCCTGTGGAACCGCTGACGGCGAAGACGGGGGTTTCTTTGGGGAATTCGAGTTTAGATCGGCGGGCGGTATTTTTCTGTTCGGCATCGGGCTCTGCGGTGACAAAAAGAGGAAGGACAGGTCGTTCTTTATTTTTGCTGAGTTTAGTTTCCTTTTCTTTCTGCTCGATGAGGAGGAGTCCGAAAAAGCGGCCACCGCCGTATTCGCCGAGAAGGAGTTCAATTTCGTGGGGTTTTCCTGCGTCCCAGTTCATCCAATCACCAAAGACGAGATGGGCTTTGGCTCGGTCCTCGTCGGTATTCCCCTCCATAAAATCGACAATGGAGTATTCGTCGATGTGATCCTTGGGTTTCCAACCCGTGAGGGACTGGGAGGTGTCCCAGTGGGCTTCGAGTACGGTACGACCATCGACGGCGACCCAGAGGAGGTCGTCGGCTTTACCGACGAAACGGAACTGACCTGAGGTGGGGGCGGCGCAACGACCGCGATAGTGGATGAGCCAGTAGTTGGGTTTGACTTTATCGGCGACGCCGAAGGTTTTGGGGGCTTCGGAGGCTTGGCCCATGGGCATAAAAATCTGGGTTGCTCCAAGTTTTTTTGGAACGGCAAAATATCTTCGTAGGGCGGCGGGGTTGACTCGGTTACCAGAAAGGATTCCGCGGACGGCTCCATAGAAGTCGGTGTCCTTGGTACCGAGGTCGGTGGGTTTGCGGCCTGAGGAGTCGAGTTTGAGGTCGTACATCGTGCCGACGAGGTCGTCTTCGGTGGTTTCAGAAAAGCCGAAGAGAGTGGATTTGGAGGTGCGTCGGCCTTTGCCTCCGCCGCTTCCGCCACCGCTTTTGGTGCCGGTGCCTGCCGAACCTTGGCCGAGGGAGGTGGTGGGGGTGGTGAGTTTTGGGGCGGCAGTGGGGGCAAAGGTGGGTGCAGTGGTTGGGGTGGAGAGCGCGAGGATTTCGGTGCTGGTATCGGTTTCGGTGGGGGTGGTTTCGGCCATGGCGGGGGCGGAATCTTCGGGTGGTGCATCTTCATTCGAGGGTGGGGCGGAGGATTCGGGGGTGGAGTCGGTGGAGTCAACATTTTCGCTGGTAAACATGGCGAGGGGATTTCCGCCTTTGAAGATGACGACGCTGCCGAGGCCGAGTAGGGCAAGGAGGTGGACGGCGATGGCGATGAGGAAAGGGGTGGAGGTGAGGAGGGCGGTGAGGGCGAGCCACTTTTTTTTCTGACTTTTGGGGTCGGTGGGCGGGGTGGG
>CANESK010000079.1 GCA_947441075.1 Verrucomicrobia subdivision 6 bacterium | reverse complement strand
GCGTGGCTGTTTACCGACGATGGTTTTTCGGCACCCAGCCTTGGCAAAACCTTGTAGGGATTGGAGGACAACATGATGAGCGGAGTTTTTCCAAGACAGGATGGGGAAAGAAGATTTTTCCTTCAAATCCTCTGTATCCTTTTCGGAAAGACTCTGACCTCCAAGGAGAAGCCGGCAGGGTTGTTTGACTTTGTAGCGATGGAGGTGGAGTTGCCACGGACCGTTCCACCAGAGATGGGTTTCGATCTCCACGGAACCTCCGAGAGGGTAGGAGCAGGCGAAGTGATCTTTTTCAACGGCAAGGGAACGGGTTTGCTGTCGGCCGTGCAGGGAACCGTCCTCCATTTGGGCTGTGAGGGAGGAATCGATCGGGTAAAGGCCGTCGGGAAGTTGGACGTCGAAGCCGACGCCGGTGCGGTAGGATAGTTTGCCCCATTTATAGGGTCCGAAAACGGTGTTGGAGGTGGAGATGGCGGTGCCTGCGTTGAGGAGTTCGATTTCGCCTTCGATCGAGCGAACGACCAGCTCGGCGGTGGGGAGTGGTTGGGAGAAGTCGGAGATCTCGGAAGGAAGCGGTTGTTCCGAGTCCTGCCAGAATGGGGATGAAGGCGGGAGAAGAAGTGGGGCGAGACCTTTGGCGGCCCAGTAGGGAGAGCCACCGCAGGAGTAGCGTTCGGTGAGCGGGAGAAATTCATCGACCCAGCCGAGGCTAAGGAGACCTTGCGATTGAAAGATGGGTTGGCTCCAGAAAAAGTGGAGATTTTTCGATGAGATCCGTCGGGATTGGCCATGGGGAAGTGGAGAACATTCGCAAAGTTCGGCGAGGGCAAAGGGAGCGACGGCGTTGAAGCGGTAGGTGAGGGATCGGCCGAAGGGGACGTTTTCTCCGGAGTTGGCAAAGAAGAGGGCGTAGTTGGGAAGGAACTCGCGGGTGAAGTTCTGCCAGCGCTTGGTGCGGGTGGGATCGTTTTGGCCGAAGAGTCGGCCCCACCAGAGGCCGTAGTAGTGGAAAGCGTAGGCGTTGTAGTAGTCGACCGTTTGGTTGGATCCGTCGCGAAACCAGCCTTTGCCGACGGCCATGGTTTCGAGGGTATCGAGCCATTGGTTGATCTGAGGGGAGTCGGTTTTCTGACCAAAACCTTCTTTCTCTAAAAAGGAGAGAGTGAGGACGCCGAAGAAGAGGTGATTGTTGGGGTGAAGTTTGGTGCCGCGAACGGAGGCGAACCATCGAGCGACCTGCTCTTTTTCTTTTTTGGACAAGGGATCCCATAGAAATTCTCGGGCGATTTCGAGGGCCAAGACGAGGGCGGCCATTTCAACGGTGTGTTGGTGATGGTCTTCAGTGGGACCCCAGTATTCGGGGGAGGAAGGGTCGGTCCCGAGAAGGAGTGCCTGACGAAACCAATCGGCAATCGTTTTACGCGAGAGGGACTCAGGTGCTAAGGCGGGAAAAGTGGTGGGGATGGCTTGGAGCCAGTGGGCGGCCCAGAGGCAGGGGCGGGAGAAAGATTCGAGGCGATCGGCTTGAGGACCGTGGCTACTTGTTTTTCCGAGGATGGGCAGGTCGGCCTTGCCCGGTTTCATTAGTTTGGCCAGGGGGCGGAGTCCCTCTTCGGCCACGCGGAGCCAGTCGAAATATCCCCAAGATGGGTCCGGGGATGTTTCGGTTTTTTTTACCACCACTTCTCCTTTTGGCAGGCGGTGAGGGCGTCCTGAATCGGGGTTAGATAGGGGTGCCACATTTTTTCCCATTCGAGCGAGACGGCTCCATTGAAATTGTCCTTTTGGAGGAGGTCGAGGACCTGGCGGGCGGGCATTTCGCCGGTTCCGGGTAGGACATAGGTGTAGGGGTGGCGGGCGGAGGGTTGGGAGATGCTGTCTTTAATGTGGACGTGGCGGGTGTGGGGTTTGAGTTGCTTCCAACTATCGGCGGGGGTTTCGCCAGCTAGTCGCCAGGTATGGTGGGAGTCCCAGATGATGGGATGGGTGCGACCGAGAAGTTCGAAAAGTTTGAGGAGGGGAGGTGTGGAGGAAAAGGCGTCGTGGGTTTCGATGAGGATTTCGACGTGCCAGTTGTTTTTCTTTTTTTGTTCCTGCCACCAATTGAGTACTTCGACCGCTTGACGGTAGTTTTCGTCGGTGAGGGCGGTGCCCCAGGTGCCGCCTCCGAAGATACGGAGGTAGGGGGTGCCGATCTGCTCGGCGAGTTGGGCAAAGGAGAGAAGGGTGGCACGGCCGGCTTCGGTATCGCCGACCAGTTTGAAGGAGGTGCCGAGGACGCGGGCGGGATGGCGGGCGAGGGAGGTGCGGACAGCGGGGAGGCCGCCAGGTTGTTCGGTGAGATAGGTGGGGAGATCGATCCGGTTTTCGAAAGAGCGGAGTTCTAGGCAATCGATGGAGAATTGGTCGGCGAGGGCAAGGACTTGGGGGAGATTGAGCTCCGTGCAGCCCATCGTAGAAAAGCAGGTGAGGAAGGGGCGAGAGTTACGTGGAGCGGTCATAGACATCGAGGGTAATCAAAGATTGGAGGGGTTTTCCCTGGAGGAAGCTCTGGAGATTCTCGATGGCGAAAGAGGCGGTGTCTTGACGGCGGTCCTTGGTCGGACCGGCGATATGGGGAAGGAGGGCGATGTTGGAGAGACCGCGGAGGGGGGAGTCTTTGGGAAGGGGCTCAGTTTCGTAGACATCGAGGCCAATTTGGAGGTCGTCGATTCGGTCCTTGGCGACGCGGGTGAGAGCAGATTCGTCGACGACGGCGCCACGACCGATGTTAATGAAGGAGCCGCCAGGGCGGATCGAGCGAAGGAGTTTTTCGGTGACGATATGGTGATTTTTTTCGGTGTAGGGGGCGAGTTCGACAATGATATCGTGTTGGGAGAAGAGGTGTTCAAGGGAGGTTGAGCGGGTGACCCCATATTTCTGAAAGACGCCATCTGGGACACTAGGGGAGAAGGCGGAGATGGAGACACCGAAAGGGCGGAGGAGGGGGATTAGTTCTTGGGCGATAGCGCCGAAACCGTGGAGACCAATGCTTCGGCAGAAGAGGCTTTGAGTAACGGTTTTCATGCCGTCCTTCCAGGCTCCGTCCCGGTGCATGGCCACATTCCAGTGAGAACTACGGCGCATAGCGGAGAGAATGAGGAGAAGACCGCATTCGGAGATGGTGCGACTGACCGAGTTTCCCCAGTTGGTCACTTGCAGACCTTTTTCGATGAGTTGGCGAGGGACTAATTTACGGATGCTACCTGCGAGATAGGCGACATAGCGGAGTTGACCTGGACCTCCGACGGGAAGATCGGAGGGAAGAGGGGGGCATCCCCAAGCGCAGAGAAGGGCTTCAGCTTTTGAATCGACGATCTGTTTCGGCCAACTGGCGGGATCGGCTAGGGGAAGAAGAAGGGGGACTTGGCGCAGGGAAATGGAATCGAGATTTGCCTTCACTGAGCTAGGTAAAAAATCATCCCGCTCGGCTTGAGTGAGGGCAGTAAGGATAACTGGAGCAGACATCACGAGAACCTATGGGAAAAAGTGGGGAGAATCACGAAAAAGTAGTAATCTGAAACTAAGTCAATTTCTCTAGGAGAGAAAAGGAGGGATAGATAAATTAATGAAAATGTTTTACCCGTTATCCAAGTGTATCTTTTTTGAAGGAAATCAGGTACGATTGTGGATGAAAAAATTCCTACTTAGTGTTTCCTTAGGGGTGCTTGTTTGTCATTCGGGAGTTCAAGGGGCGAGGCAGCGTCCGAATGTTCTCTTTATCGCGGTGGATGATCTGAAACCTGTCTTGGGCTGTTACGGAGATAAACTGGCGAAGACCCCGAACATGGACAAGTTGGCGGCGCGCGGGATGCTGTTTGAAAAAGCATACGTGAATCAGGCGGTGTGTGCCCCCTCACGCAACTCTTTGATGCTGGGTGTCCGACCTCAATCGATGGGGCTTTATGACTTGAAGACTTATTTCCGGGACATTCCCGCCTACTCGAACACGGTGACGATGGGGCAAACTTTCCAGAAAAATGGATATACGGCCGAATCAATCGGCAAAATTTTTCATGCGAGCTTAAACGATAAGCCATCCTGGTCGGTGGATAATTGGGAGTCGAAGGGGGAGACGTATGCGACCGAAGATAACCGTGCGCCGATGAAAGGTGAGAAAGGGACGACAACGGAGTCAGCAGATGTGCCAGATAATTTCTATCAGGATGGAAAAATCGCAGACGAAGCTATTGCCCGTCTGAAGGCAAAAAAAGAGAACCCCAACCAACCCTTTTTGATGATGGTGGGCTTTCATAAGCCTCATCTGCCATTTGTGGCCCCCAAGAAATATTGGGATCAGTTTAAGCCCGAGCAGTTTTCTCTGCCGGAGTTTCGGACGACTCCTGAGGGCGCGCCCGCCTATGCCCTCGGAGAGTCGGGAGAGATCATGCAGTATAAGAAGCTTCCCGTAGATAAATTACCGTTCCCAGATGATTTCGCCCGTCACTTGATTCACGGATATTATGCGGCTACCAGTTTTACCGATGCGCAGATTGGAAAGATGATCGCGGCACTGGACGAGCTGGGTATGGCAGAGAATACGATCATTGTTCTTTGGGGGGATCACGGCTGGCATCTAGGGGATCACGGGAAATGGTGCAAACACACCAACTACGAACAAGCGACCCGGATTCCAATCTTGATCAGCGGCCCTGGAATCAAGCCGGGTCAACGTACCTCCTCCTTGATTGAGACGGTAGATTTATACCCGACGTTGCTGGAGTTAACGGGGCAGTCCACACCCGAGACAGGCATTGCCGGGGTGGGATTGGATGGAACAAGTCTGGTGCCGATTTTGAAGGACCCAAAGGCGAAGGTGAACGATTATGTGTTTCATGCCTATCCGCGAGCAGAAAAAACGGATGATACGAAGAGAAAGCTGATCGGGCGGGCAGTGAGGAATGATCGATATCGCTTGGTTGAGTGGAAAGAGCCTAACGATCCGGCAGAGAAGGCGGCGATCGAGTTGTATGATTACCAGACTGATCCCTTGGAGAAAAAGAATTTGGCTCAAGAGAATCCTGAATTGGTCACCCAGCTTCGTGCTGTTCTGGCCAAACTCCCCGAAGCCAAACCCCAAATGGGTGGTGAAGGCGCCCCCGAATCAGGGTACGAAAAGAAGCCTAAGAAAAAGAAGAAAGATAAAGCGGGAGATGGTGAGTAAATCAAAGGGAGTATTCATGAGGAAATATTTATCTATTCTCCTGGTCTTGGCTTTGGGGAACTCCACACGTGCGGAGGAAATTGCCGCTCCCAAAGCTGCAGGGGCGAGTAAACCGAACATCATCTTCATTCTATCGGATGACTTGGGGGTAGATATTCTTAGCTGTTTCGGTTCGGATCAGTACAAGACTCCCCACTTGGATGCTTTGGCGACAGGGGGGATGAAGTTTACCCATGCCTACGCCGCGCCCCTTTGCGGTCCTTCGCGAGCACTGATCATGACGGGGCGGTATGCGTTCCGTACGGGAGCGGTCAATCAAGACATGGTTGGGCAAATTACCCCTGAAAAGGAGGTAATGATGCCCAAGATTTTAAAAGGGGCCGGTTATGTCACCGCCTCGTTTGGAAAGTGGGGACAGCTAGGCTTAACTCCAGGGGCCTTTGGGTTTGACGAGTATCTGAATTTCAAGGGCAGTGGGATTTTCTGGAATACGCAGCCTAAGGGCAAGGAGTACGACCTCAACGGCCAGCAGGTCGCTCTAAAGGACAAGGAGTACATGCCTGACCTGGTGCAAAAATTGGCGGTGGATTTTATTACCCGCAACCAGGACAAACCTTTTTACCTCTACTATTCGATGTCCCATATCCACGGGGACATCCTTCCGACCCCCGACAGCAAGGAGGGGGCCAGTGCTAAGGAGTTGTATGCAGATAACATTGTTTACCACGATAAGTTGGTCGGGCAGTTGATCGCGGAGTTGGAAAAGCTGAAATTACGAGAGAAGACCCTGATTGTGTATGTCGGGGATAATGGAACGGCGAAGGGTGGAGCCGAACTGTCGACGGTAGGAGGAAAAAAGATTAATGGATCGAAGGGATCGATGTTGGAAGGTGGAAGCTTGGTTCCGATGATTGTGAACTGGCCTGGGACAACTCCGGCTGGAACGGTTTGTGCGGATATGATCGATTTTTCCGATTATGTACCCACCTTCGCGGCTTTGGCAGGAGCCAAACTTCCAGAAAATGTAATGATCGACGGGCAAAGCTTCCTACCACAGATCAAAGGGCAGAAAGGGACTCCTCGGGAGTGGGCCTATGTGCAGTTGGCCCGGATGTGGTATCTGCGCGACATGAACTGGAAATTGAATGAAAAAGGGGAGTTGTACGACATGAGTGGCGCTCCCTTTGAGGAGAGGCTGGTTCCTGCGGACAGCACGGATCCTGTGGCTTTGGCAGAACGGGCGAAACTCCAAGCCGCCCTGGACAAGTTGAATCCTGCTGGCGGGATTCTGGATGACGGGGATGGGACGGGTCGGCACGGCGGGAAGAAAGAAAAAAAGAAGAGTAAGAAAGATACTTCCGAGCCAGCCGAATAAACTAGATTCTTCGGTTAATTTTCCGAGATGATACGACTCCCCTCATTTTCCGCTCTTTTCCTTCTTTGCATGTGCTCTTGGAACGTGCAGGCAGAGGAGGCGCTCTTTCAGGATGATTTCTCGGGAGATCTTTCCCGCTGGGTGGTGGAGCAGACCCCGAGTGGTAAAACGCAGGTGATCAATGGGGAGTTGGATATTGATGATGCTCCTGGATCGGAGGACAAGGGTGGGTGCACAGTTTGGTTTAAGGAGAAACTGTCGGGACCGATTCGGATTTCTTATAATGCCACCATGGTGCAAAAGG
>CANESK010000078.1 GCA_947441075.1 Verrucomicrobia subdivision 6 bacterium | reverse complement strand
TCTTGAATCCGCTGATGTGGAGAAGTCAGTCGAGAAACCCAACATCCTGCTCGTCGTCTCGGATGATCACAGCGTTCCGCACGTCGGGGCTTATGGCGATGCCAACTGCTTGAAGAATCGGATTACCCCGAATCTGGATAAGTTCGCCAAGGAGGGTATGTGTTTCACCCGTGCCTACACGGCTGCCCCGCAGTGTGCTCCTTCGCGGATCGCCCTTCTCACTGGTCGCTCACCCGTAGGTCTTGCCAGCACGCGTTTTGGCCAACCGCCGAGTGCGCAGATTCCTTTCTTCACCGATTTACTCAGAAAGAGCGGCTACTGGGTCGGACTGGATGGGCGTAATCATCATCTTGATGGCAGAAATAGCGAGCTACCCCACGTTGATGCTGGGATGCAGGCGCAGGGGATGCGGGGACCGCTTTTTGAGGGACGCTTTGACCATGTGATGAAGAACTCTACCAAGGGCGCTGCTTTGGAAAAAGTGCCCGCTCTGCTCGGTTCTGCGTTGGATGAGGTGACGGATGGGAAACCCTTCTTCCTCTATTTTGGGTTCAATCAACCCCACCGGAACTGGGGCGAGGATCACGATGGAATCGATCCTGAAAAGTTGACCCTTCCCCCGGATTGGCCAGACCTGCCGGAAGTGCGGCTTGATTATGCGCGATATCTTGCGGATGTCCGTGATCTGGATCGCGGATTTGGAATGGCGATGAAGCTCCTGAAAGACCGCGGACTCGACAAAAATACAATCGTCATTTTCATTGGAGACAACGGGGAATCGTTGTTGCGCGGAAAAGGGACGCTTTACAGGAGGGGCCTCAATGTTCCGCTCATCATCCGCTGGCCTAATTACGTTAAGCCCGGAAGCACCTCCGATGTCCTGGTGAGCGGAGAGGATCTTGCGCCTACGATCCTCGCTGCTGCAGGGATTGAACCTGCCAAGGGGATGACCGGGATCAGCTTCCTCCCGGTGTTGCTCGGCCAGGCGTTTACGGCTCGCGATCACCTCTTCGCCGAGCGGGGTTGGCACGCCGGGCCCATCACTCGGACTGACGGGCTCGACCTCTCCCGTTCCGTGGTGACCCGCCGCTACAACTTCATCTACAACACATTGCCGGACCGTACCTATTGGCCGGTCGATATGGACGACAAAAACATCGCTTGGGAGGCAGTTCGTAAAACTCATGAGGCTGGCACTCTCCCTAAGGATCAGGACGCCAGGTATTTTTCCAAACCCCGGCCAACGTTTGAGCTCTACGATCTGGAGGTTGATCCGTTTGAGCTCCACAATCTTGCCGGTCAGGATTCCGTCAAAAACGTTGAGGAGGAACTTCGCAAAAAGATGGACCGCTGGATGGTCAAGGAAGGTGACAGTCTGCCGTTGGCATCCGAATCCGTGCCCACCAAGGGAAAAGCTGGCAAAGAATAATCCTCATTCATGAACAGCATCGCCCAACAAATCCTCGTCGCGCTTTTTCTTGTTGTACCGGCATCTAAACCCAGCGCGACACAAGCGTCAGGCTGCGGAAAAGATATTTTAAATATGAAAAAAACCATTGCTCTAATATTGGGCCTGTTTTTGTGCTTTAGCGGGAGGGCAATGGAAACTGAAAAGGTTCCGCTGGGTGTATTGCCGCCTGAAGCTTGCGGGGTGTGGTCCTGGTATTCCTGGGGAGGTACTCCGAACCAGTGGAACGGCAAGATCACGGCCGATGAAACCTACGCTGGGCTAAGGGGCATTCCGATCGTGGTGGGCTGGGATAAGTTGGAGCCGGAGGATGGGGTCTATAATTGGGATTTGTTTGATGACATCATCAAGAAGGCAGCGGCAAATAATAAGTATGTTTTTACCCTGCTCTGGATCAACCCCACCGAGCCTCAGTGGCTTTACGACAAGGGGGTGCCCAAGGTGGAGATTGATACGTTCAAGGATGACCCTAATTTCGGCATCCAAGCCTATCCGTTGGACAAAAAATATAAGTTCTACTCGGAGCGAATCATCACCAAGCTGGCTGAGCATTTGCGCAGCCTGCCGACGGAGTTATTTAATCGCGTGATCTTCCACCAAATTGTTGAGGGCTCTACCGGCGATGGGTTTTGTTATAAAGGCCCCCCAAAAGACCCTAAATATCATGTTTCAAAGGAAGAGTGGGCAGATTACACGAATTATATTCGTCGCTTCACGATTGATGCCTTTTCCAAGGCCATGGACGGCAAGCCTCCCATGGCCTTACTCGTTCACACTGAGGACGTGGCTGAGGGCCTCAAGATGTATCCTGGCGCCGTCTTGAAGCAGGGCGTGCCGTCCCACGGATACGGCAGCAACAACGAACGCACAAAATTCAACAGCTACAAACCCTGGATGACGCCGGATAATCCCGCCGGCCGTCCCGTTTTTTCTCGAGGGGAGGGCGAGACAATGATCCCCCGCAAGGGCCAGACAACGGAACACTCAAAGTGGTTTCAGCAGAATCCGCAGCAAAACCTCTATTGGACCGCGCTCGGTGCCTTGCAAAATGGTCTCGATATCTGGAACTTGCCGGAGTTCGTCATCGAGGATCCGCAGTGGCGGGAGTCGCTGGATATTTTCAATCGATATGCCGGCCAGAAATATCCGAGCAAGTCTCCGGTGGCTTTCTGCGCACTGCGCGATGAGTTGAACGCTGACGATGCCACTCGCTTCCCTGAGGATAAATACGGAGCGGGCAAAAAGAACACCGACCGCGTGCTTAAAATTTGCGCTGAGTTCGCCGACCATGGCGCGGTGGTCCAGGACTTGGATAAGGCGCTTGCTGGCGGACTTAAAAGCCGCAGCCGTACTGGGTATAACGATGTGGCTTGGGATCGGATCGATGAGGACTATGGCCGGTTTCTCTACCCCATCGATAAATTAGGAACCAGCGTTGGCTGGTGGAATGTTGGCCCAAAAGATCAGCCTTATGGAAAATTTGCCCGCGGTTTTGAACACAAGTCAGGAAAGGACGCTCTCTATTTTGGGTTCCATAAGGAATTTTTCAAACAGGATGGCCAACCCGTCGGCCCTTTGACTTTCCGAGTGGTGTGGTTGGATAATACTACTGGGTCTTGGGGTTTCTCCTATGATGCCGGCAAAGGAAACTTCAAATCGGCAAAGACATTTGTGGGGCAGGGGACGGAACGGTGGCGGGACGAGACGTTTACGATTACGGACGCGGTGATGAATCATAATGGCTCGCAAGGCGCTGATATTGCTTTGGTCAACCTTGACGACAAAGACAAACTTTTCCATCTCATCGAAGTCCAGCGCGAGGTTACTGCTCCGCGGCCTACTGCCAGCGACATGACAAAGCCGATTAAGTCGGCCGCGAACACAGAAACGAACAATTCACCGATCAAATAACTAAGCTTATGAAAATAACATCATTACTACTTTTGGCTTTAACGCTCAACTTTCCAACAGGGGTCGCATTAGCCAAACAAGAATTAGGCACTTCCTCCAAGTGGGAGAAATCGATTACTAAGTTTGAGACAGCTGATGTCGCAAATCCGCCACCCAAGGGCGGGATCGAATTTATCGGATCCTCCACGATCACAATGTGGACAACCCTGGCGCAGGATTTCCCGGGTTTGCCGGTATTCAACCGCGGCTTTGGCGGATCGCAAATCAAGGACACCACCTTTTTCGCTCCCAGGATTATCATTCCCTATTCGCCGCGGATCATTGTCTTTCACGCCGGTGACAATGATTTGGCCGCTGGGGCAACACCAGAGCAGGTGATCGCGGATTTAAAGGAATTGATCGAGCTCGTTCATGCCAAACTTCCTGAAACTGAGTTCTGCTATATTTCTCTGAAACCGAGTGTGAAGCGGGAGCGACTTCGACTCGAACAGCAGAAGGTGAATGAAGGAGCCATGGAGCTAAGCAAAAGCAATTCACGTTTCCATTACATCGACCAGTATTACATGGTGACCGATGCCAAGGGAAATCCACGGCCCGAGTTGTTCGCAGCGGACGACCTGCATCTCAGTGAGGCGGGCTACAAACTGCTCGTCGAGCTGGTTCACCCCTTTTTAAAAAAATGATATTCAGAATCATTATGAAACGCGTAAGTCTTAGTATGGCCGTGGTTTTCCTGTTCGGTGTTTCTGCGTTGGCGGCAACAGTTTCGGATCAGGCTGGTTTGAAATTGGAACTGGAAGACACGGGGAATATTGCCGGAGTCGAACTGGGCGGAGTGAAACTGCCAAAGGGAAGTTTGGGAGGTTTCTATCTAATGGAGCCGAACAGCGCCAAGAAGATTCCCGTGACAGGGAAGGTCGTTTCCAAAGACGGCAAACTTCAGCTCCTCCTAACCAGCCCGCTTCAGGCCGCCGTGAGTGCGGAGATCACCGAGGGGCAGGGATTCATCGAGGTGGCTGGCATGCTTGAAGATCTTACCGGCAGGGATCGCGGATTGTGGCTGGGCTTCAATTTGCCGGTAAACACCACGGGCTGGAAATGGGGTAAAACACTGAGTGTTCATCCCGAAATTACACAGACAGAACCTGGCTACGCCAATGTAAAGAAAGAATCTAATAATAATATGGTGCCGATTCCCTCCGTATGGATGGAAAAAGGAGGTATCGCACTGTGCATTCCTCCGAATGATCCATGCGTGTTCGAAGTAGGTGCCGATGCCGAGGGACTACGAATCCAGATGGCGTTCGGCCTGTCCAAGGATACTAAGAAATTCCCCTCGAAGGCATCCTTCCGTTTCCGGATCTACTCGATCGACGGCACGTGGGGGTTTCGTGATGCGCTGGCTAAATACTATGAATGGTATCCCGATTACTACCACATCGACCCAAAGGTGATGTCTTTCCTTGGGCATCACCACGACTGGATTCGGATGAATTTTGTGAATGAGGAATTCAAGACCGACCGCCAGATCGATCCCAATCTGAAGGAGTATTTGGCCTACACCAAAACCTCTGCCCGTATCCAGGGATTGTCAAACGCAGATAGCCTCGAGACGAATGCTCAGTTCCTTGATGCCATTGCCACGACCGATACCATCCAGCATTATGAGAAAAAGGGTGCTACTGATTCCAAACTGCTGTCGGAGGGTCGAACCGCCCTCATCAATAGTATCTGTTATAATCCTGACGGAACATTCGGGCGCTTCGGAACGTCAGATGGAGGTGTTGATTTCCCGCATAACTGCGATCCTGACCTGTTTGCAGATAAAACTCCGCATTATCCAGTTTATGCGGACATGTATCTACGCAAGGCCGTCGATCTTGGAAAAATGGGTAAATTCGTCGGCATTCACTGGGACCGTCTTGGGGGGTGGAGTAACTTCCTTAACTACCGCCACGAGCATTTTGCCTACATTGACCATCCGCTGACCTTTGATCAGGACGGACGCCCATGCATACAAACTCAATTTACGAACTACGAGATGTTCGATGCATACCGCTTGTTGCTTAAACAAGGGGGGTTGTTTCATGAAGCTGCTGGGATGAAAGATTTTGGTTGGGGTAAAATTCCAAATAAACCAGCTGGCCAAGAACGAACAGGGATGTTTTTCCTTTCCTCAGTAGTCGCAGGCGGCTGGCAGGAAGGAAGCTTCAAGCCGATCGAGTTGGGAGGCTTTGATTTTGAGCGTATGGTGATGGGGCGGAAATCCTACCGGATTTCCTCAGGAAATATTCCGTCACACAATGAGTCTCCGACGCTGGAGGTCATCAAAAATGCCCTCGCAAAAACCACCGCCTATGGTTTTGCCTGCCCGGTGCAGGTTCTCTATTTTTATCCGCCCGGGCATCCTGGTTATGACGAGGATTATTCCTGGTATACCAAGCCGGAGCACAAGGCGCTGTGGGACAAATATGAGCCCGCAAATCTCGCCATTCGGCTCGCGGGCTGGGAACCGGTCACCTATGCCACTGTTAACTCACAAGCCGTTCAACTTCAGAGATTTGGGAAAGGCGACAATATCTATCTGACTGTTTGGGGGCCAAACCCGCCATCATCGGTTGAAATCGAGATCGATGCCGCGAAGCTCGGTCTGAAGGCAAAACCCACCATCAGCGAGATGGTCGCGGATGTGCCAATGAAGGTGACCCCAAGTCCCAAAGGCTGGACGCTGACCGTCCCAATGGAAAAAGACATGACGCGCGTCATAAAGATCAACTAGCATAATAGAGGTGTCTCAAAGATTCCTAATTTGTGCGGTGCTTTTTCTGGCGTCACCAGCTCGTGCTCTGTGCGGATACCAAGATCGATTGAAAAAGCATCACATTTCGCCCTTTTGGCTGACCTAATGGGTGGGAACTCCTAGGGTATTTACTGAGTAAATTCACTTAGAGCTTCTCCCAGCCACAATCCTGAGGTCAATTTCCCCTTCAACTATGAATTACTTGAATCCCGTCGGCTTTCCGAATAGGCGATCCAGTCCGGGTTTCGAGCGCCTTGGCTTACCCCAAGCCCTTGAGTGCGTGGTAGCCGAATGAATGCGGTCCGCACCATCAAAGCCATTGCTTCACTGATGTTGGTCATACCAGCCGTGCTCTTGGCTGCTGAACCGGCGAATCAGCCGGCTAAACCAAACGTTCTGATCATCCTAGTGGATGACATGGGCTATTCCGACCTCGGCTGTTATGGAAGCGAGATCAAGACGCCCAATATCGACCGACTCGCCGCCAACGGAGTGAAATTTAGCCAGATGTATAACACGGCGAAGTGCTTTCCCTCGCGCGCGAGTTTGCTCACGGGGGTCTATTTTCAGAACACCGACAAGGATTTCAAAAACACCGCGACGTTGGGGGAGGTGCTGCGTCCAGCTGGTTACACCACGCTTTGGTCGGGCAAGCAGCATGCTCAATTCAATCCGGTGACGCGGGGTTTTGATCGCTACTTTGGAATGATCGGTGGCGCGGAGAATCATTTTAAGCCCAATCAAGACAAGCCCAAGGGCTGGGCG
>CANESK010000077.1 GCA_947441075.1 Verrucomicrobia subdivision 6 bacterium | reverse complement strand
GCTGACGAATACCGCTGGTGCACGCTAGAGGAGTGCTACAAACTTAAGCTCAACACTCCCACCCGGATCCTGCTCGATTGGTATAAGAAGAATCGCTAGCGCAACCCCACCGCCTTCCACCTGCCCTAACTTACGCTTCCTTTTTTCAAGCAACGTTGGATGATCGTTCCATGAGCTGGCAATCCTCTTCCTATAAAATCGATGCCGTCGCTGGTCAAACCCTTGCCTTCTGCAGCTGCGGCCAAACCAAGAACCCGCCCTACTGCGACGGCTCCCACAAAGGGTCAGGCAAAGCCCCCAGAGTGGTTACCATAGAAAAAGACGGACCGATCTGGGCCTGCGGCTGCGGCAAAACTAAGAATTCCCCCTTCTGCGACGGCTCGCATAAGGGCTGAATTCCTTAACGAGTCCCCATCCCCACACCCTGAACTGTCTGAAATACTTTGCCTTCGGTCTTGATCGATGGGGCAATAATAATCTCGGTCTCTTGAAATTCTTTTAGCGTCCTTGCCCCCACATTCCCCATACAGGTGACGATCGCCCCGACCAGATTCTGGGACCCGTCGTCCAGCGTCGCTGGACCAAACAATATCTGCCGTAAACTTCCCGTCACCCCTACCTTGATCCTCGTCCCCCTCGGCAAATTTGCATGCGGCGTAGCCATGCCCCAGTGATTGCCACGGCCAGGCGCCTCTTCCGACCTAGCAAAGGCGCTGCCAATCATCACCGCATCCGCCCCGCAGGCGAAAGCTTTGCAGATATCCCCACCCTTATTCATTCCCCCATCGGTAATAATCGGCACATATCGTCCCCGTTTTTTGAAATAGGCATCCCTTGCCGCCGCGCAATCCACCGTCGCCGTTACCTGTGGCACTCCTAAGCCCAAGACCCCGCGAGTGGTACAAGCCGCTCCAGGACCCACCCCCACCAGCAACCCCGAGATCCCTGCCTCCATCAACTCTAGACTCACCCCATAGGTCACAGTGTTCCCCACCAAAACAGGAATCTTCATCGTCTTGCAAAACTTAGCCAAATCGAAGGTCTTATACTCCGAGGAGATATGCCGCACCGTCGACACGGTCGACTGGATCACAAAAATATCCGCACCCGCTTTTTGGGCGATGGCGCCATACCTCTCTGCTTTTTGCGGGATGGCAGACACCGCCGCCACAATCCCCGCCCTCTTCATCTCCTTAATCCGCTTCGCAATCAGCTCCTCGCGAATCGGCGGTAAATACATTTTCTGGATCAGATGGGTGCTCGTCTCCTTATCCCCTTTTGCAATCTGCTCTAAAATACCGCTCGGGTCTTCGTACCGAGTCTGCACCCCCTCCAAATTAAGAACCGCCAACCCCCCCATTTTCCCCATGGCCACCGCAAACTTCACATCCACCACCCCATCCATCGCCGACGCCAAAATCGGCACCTTGAAAGTATGTTTCCCGATCGAGAAATTACAGTTCACCTCATTTGGGTTGATCGTCACATCTCCAGGGACCAGCGCGATCTCGTCAAATCCATAAGTCACCCGCGCTTGCCTATTTTTACCGATCCAGAGTCCCATAACTTATTTCCTTTCAGCCGATACCGCATCCAAAGGACGTCGCGCACCGCACTTCCGACATCGCAGGGAGTGCCACGCATGCTCCCTTGCGTTGTGATTGCCGCAAACCGGACAAACCACCTTTTCTTTTGAACGCCGGGTTAAAAGGGATGCTTTCCATCCACCAAACATCCACAAAAAGAAAACGAAGCCAAGAAAAAGACACAGGTAAAGAAGAAGAAGTTGTGAACCACTCAAACTCATCATGGGCTCTCCTCCGTGCGATTATCCACCGCCCAAAGGATTCTCACCCTCCCCCACTCCACCCACTTCCCTGGAGTCGGTTCAAACCTCCATGAACGCAATAAAGTCGACGCCTCTCGGTCCACAACCGGATCCCCAGTTGTTCCTTCCAGAAAAACAAAACGTACCGCACCATCCTCGTCCACCCCAATCCTTGCGGTTGTCGGTTCCAGCGCAGTCGCACTTTTCATCGCAGGGAGTTCAATCGGTTTTGTCGGCTTCCGATTCTTTAAATCGCCTACCAACTCAAACCAAGATTCTGGCACCGCCCGACCTACCGCCACCGCAGATTTTTCCCGTCTACCGTTCCGATAAAAACCCAACGAGGTGGTCGCTCGCACCGCTAAGGGCGCATCCCGCCCCAATTGGCTCGGACGGTAACCCCCAACTACAAAACTCTTCTGCGACGGCCAAGCCAACTCCTCCCAAGGCAAGGTTACCGCCCCCGCCATGCGAGTCGGTCCTTCTTTCGGGAGCACAATGGCTGAAGGCTCATATAAACTAGCTAAACCCATCTCGTTCTCCTGCCTCATAAAGAGGGAAACCTTTCCCGCGCCTGGAACAGGAATGGGAGAAAACTCTCCAGGGTCGCGAAAGAGCGAAAAGGCCAAAGCGTGCGCCCCCAAGGAAAGAACCAGAAAGCCCGCCAGACGGCGACTCATCCGAGAAGGAAACCTCCAACTCATGGTGTCGAAGAGGCGGAGCGGGATGCGAGCACCGCCGAAAGTCCATTTTGTACCACCGCATCTAAAATCTGGGCCACCACACCATGCCGCAATTCACGATCCGCCCGTATCACGACGACTCCCCGCGGCTCGGAGCGGGCAATCCTCGCTAACTCTACTCGCAGTTTCGCCAGATCCGTGGCCCGATCATTAAAAAAGATTTGCGGAGTTAATCCTGCCGTCGCCGTAATCACATATCGCGTATCGTTGACCCCACCCTTTGATTGCCCTGGAGTCGGTGGATCTACCACGATCCCGGGTTGAAAAACAAAACTGGACGTCAAAAGGAAAAAGATAAGCAAAAGTAAGATCACGTCGACCAAGGGGGCCATATCCAGCGGACCCCGCAAAATCCGGACCGAGGTCCGGACCTTCATGCCTTAGGCTTCTCCGAGCGTAACTCGGTCGTCACTGGCGTCTTCACGCTCATGGGTCTATTACGACCACCCTCTTTCAAAATTTGAATCATTTCGATTGCTGCTCGCTCCATGTCGTTCACCTCTGAACCCATTCGCGAAACCAGATAGTTGTAAGCCACATAAACCGGTATCGCCACCACCAACCCCGCCGCTGTCGTCAGCAAAGCCTCCCAAATTCCTCCCGCCAACTCACCCACTGGCACCGTCCCTCTCGCTCCACCCACCGTTTGAAAAACGTGAATCATCCCCGTCACCGTTCCCAGCAAACCCAGCAGAGGGGAAACGTAACCTACCGTCGCCAAAATCGAGATATTCTTTTCCAACCTCGGCACCTGCAACTGGGCCACTTCTTGCAACGATTCCCGCAAATCCGCCAGGGGCATCTCCCTCTTGAGCAGTCCTGCCTGAATCACCCGAACCGCCGGGCCATGGGCCTCGTCACACCTCTCCAACGCCTCCTGATAACGACCCTCTTTTACCAAAGAAGCGATTCCCTCTAAAAATGGATCCAGCGGAGCCCCCATACGCCGATATTCCAAAATTCTTTCCGCAAAAACTGCCACCGCCACCACACTTGCCGCCAAGATGACCCACATAATCGGGCCTCCCAATCTCATTAACTCAAGTAAGGTGGATGGCATAACCTCTTTCTAAACCTTTTTCCCTTGGGAAGCGACTCTCCTAGCAATTTCTTTCCCCATCTCCCCCGTCCCAACACTCTTTTCCCCTTTCGCTGCAATATCTCCTGTTCTCCACCCATCCGTGATCGCACCGGCCACGGCAGACCGAATCGCCCGCGCCACCTCAGGTTGCCCTAAACTCATCTCAAACATCAGCGCCAAAGACAAAATTTGTGCAATAGGGTTCGCCACTCCTTTGCCCGCAATATCAGGAGCCGATCCGCCCGCAGGCTCATACAGGCCAAAGCTCCCTTCACCCAAAGATGCGCTGGGCAGCATTCCCAAGGAACCAGCCACCGCCGCCGCCTCATCACTCAACATGTCTCCAAAAAGATTTTCACAAAGAAGTACATCAAATCGACTTGGCTCCCTCACCAGTTGCATCGCCGCGTTATCCGCATAGATAAAATCCAGAGCGATTTGGGGGTGCTTCAGCGCCACCTGCTTCACCACTTTTCGCCACAGCAGGCTTGTCTCTAAAACATTCGCTTTATCCGCCAAGGTCACCCTCTTCTTGCGAAACGCCGCTGCCCGAAAAGCTACCTCTGCCACCCGCTCAATCTCATAGGTTTCATAGACCATCGTATCCACCGCCCGCTCCCCTTTGGGGGTCTTGGTCGTCTCCTTCGGTTTCCCAAAATAAAGCCCTCCCGTCAGCTCTCGCACCACCAGCAGATCAAATCCCCCCACCACCCGCTCCACTCGTAAAGGAGAACAACCCACCAGCTCAGGATAAAGCACCGCAGGCCGTAAATTCGCGTACAGCCCAAAGATTTTTCTCAAAGGCAGCAACGCGGCACGTTCTGGTTGCTCTTGGGGTGGCAAACTTTCCCACTTCGGTCCTCCCACACTCCCAAAGAGCACCGCTTTTGCCGAACGACAAACTTCTATCGTCTCCTCAGGCAAGGCACTCCCTCGCGCATCGATCGCCGCCCCACCTACCAACGCCTCACGCCACTCCATTTGTAATCCAAAAACTTTCTCCGCCGCATCCGCCACCTCCCGAGCCGCCTTCATCACCTCAGGCCCAATTCCATCCCCTGCCAAAACAGCGATGATTTTCTTCGGCTCAGCCATCCTTTATTCCTAAATCACTCCTCTCCCCGACTCAAGCATTCGACAACCCTATCGCCTTCTCCCTACCCTAAAACCGTGAACTCTTCCGAGGCGCAAAACATTCTTCTCCATGCCCTCCAAGACTACCTCTCTGCCGTCTCCGCCCAGAGATTGCCCGATCGGCCCGACCTCATCCCCCACTGCCAACAGTTAGAGCTACTCGCTGTACAACTCGCTCCGCACCTCGATCCACGACTCCACCACTTTCTCGAATCCAAAAGCTATCGAAAGGCGCACGACTACCTTACTTCTGTGTCCTCCTCCAAGCTGGTCAAATCCACTCCTCCCAGCCAATCTTGTTCCTCATGAGCACGACCTCCCGCTACTACTACGTCGACGCCCAGAATCAGGCTGCTGGCCCTGTTACTCTAGCCGACCTCCAAAATCTCCAATCCAACGGCACTATCCCTAACACCACCCTCGTCGCTCTCGAAGGCAGCCAAGATTGGGTTCCCTTCTCCACTCTTCCCCAACCTACCCAAGCCGTCCCACTCCCTCAGCCCGCCACCCAACCTACACCCCAGCCCACATCCGCCCCTGCTCCCGCTTCAGAAAGCCAACCCGCCTGGGCCACTCAACTTTTACAAAAACTCGATCAGCTTATTTCCACTAATGAAAAAATAATCCTGGCCGTGGAAAAAAGTGGCATCGCCCGCCAACCAATAGCACTGGTTCCCGTTCCCGCCACCGCCGCTCTGCACGCCGAGAAACTCAGTTTAAATCCAAGCACAAAAACAGGCATCGCCCAGCAGTCTCCCGTTCCCCACCCCGGATCCGCCCCTTCCGCCATTCCCCGCGCCACCCCTCTTCCCTCAGGAATCTCTACCACCCTCCCCGCCTTAGCCCGCCCCACCAGTGCCACCACTCTCTCGCCCATGGCCGTACCCGCCAACGCGGTCAAATCCCCACTACCTCTCCCCTCCCTCGGGGCCGCCCCTGCCCCTGCCCCTGCACCTGCCAAACCAGGCAACCTCTTCAGCAAGTTCCTTAAAAAATAATCCTCCCCCTCAAAGGGTCAATCCTAGGCCCTGGACTCATTCAGTAAAAAATCAGAGACCGGACTTCACTTCTTTTCACTTTTTTCTCAAACTTTCCCCCTTTTTGCTGTAGGGTCACACATATGTCCTCGTCGAAAGCTAAAGCCAAGCAGCCCCATACACCCTCCTCAGCCGAAACTACTCTTCTCGATCCCGCACTCTCCTCCACTCCGGCTGAGCCCCTCCCTCCTTCTCCCGCCCTCTCCCCAGAGGAACTTGCCGCAAACGAGATCGCCTCCCTCAAAGACCAACTCCTACGTACCCGCGCGGAATTCGATAATATCCGCAAACGCCTCACCCGCGAGAAAGAGGAGTCCCTCCGCTACGCCAACCAAGCCATCCTCAGCGACCTCCTCCCCCTCCTCGATCACCTTGAGCTCGGACTCCAAGCCGCCGCCACCACCACCGACCCCGCATCCGTTGTCGCAGGAGTGAAACTAATCCAGAGTCAGTTCGATCGCTTCCTCACCGATCACGGTGTCACCCCCATTGAGGCCCTCGGCAAACCCTTCGACCCCCACTGGCACGAAGCCCTCAGCCAAGAACCCTCTCCTGGAAAACCCGAAGGTCTTGTTCTCCACCAACGCCGTCGCGGCTACAAAATTGGCGATCGCCTTCTCCGACCCAGCAGCGTCGTCACGGTGGGACCCTCTCCTACCCCCGCCTCCTAAGCCGTGTCCGCCAAAAAAGATTACTACGAAGTGCTCGGCGTTAGCCGCACTGTCACCCCCGAGGAAATTAAAAAAGCCTACCGCAAACTCGCCGTCCAACATCATCCCGACAAACATAAGGGCGATAAAAAGGCCGAGGAGAAATTCAAAGAAATCGGCGAAGCCTATGAGGTTCTCTCCGATCCCGAGAAACGCCCAGCTTACGACCGCTACGGCCATCGGGCCTTCGCCCCAGGAGCTGGAGGCGGTGGAGGCGGAGCAGGATTCCATGATCCCTTTGATGTTTTCCGTGAAGTCTTTAACTCAGGAGGAGGCGGAGCCAGTATTTTTGGGGACATTCTCGAAGGCGCTTTCGGAGGAGGCGGCGGCCGTCGTACCTCCCGCTCCAATCAAGGATCCGATCTACGCTACGACCTCGAAATCGATTTTCTTGAAGCAGTCCGCGGGTGCGAAAAAGAGATCACCATCCGACGTCCCATGCCTTGCGCCAAATGCGATGGCACCGGAGCGTCCGCTGGCTCAAAAGCGGTCACCTGCCCCACCTGTCGCGGCCAAGGCCAAGTCGCCGTCAGTCGTGG
>CANESK010000076.1 GCA_947441075.1 Verrucomicrobia subdivision 6 bacterium | reverse complement strand
CGTTGCGGATTGAGTGGGGTGGAGACCGTGTGGAATCGATTCGCGAGATCGATCTACACGAGCAAACGGGAGTTGGGGAAAGAGCGGAGGCGTGGATCTTTCGGGGAAAGGCGAAGGAGATGGAAGGAGCGTCCTCGTTATCCGAATATTTAGGAAGTGGTTGGGGTACTTTAGTTTGTGCGGAGGGGATTGAGGGTGGGGATTGGGAGGGTGCTTTTACAGGGCATGGATTTACGGGGGAGCCGATCCGGGAGGCGGGTTTGGCTGAGGCGCGGAGACAGCGAGTGGGAGCGGAGATACGGGCTTGGCTGGCGCGGGATTGGCGGGTGATTATTTCGGGAATCAACGAGGGGGAGGCAGGACGATTGCAGGAGTGGCTAGCGGAGTGTGATCTATCGCAAAAAGATAGGGAGAAGCTGGAGTTTGTGATTTCTGGATTGAGCCGAGGATTTGCGTGGCCTGAGGGAAAGTGGGTGATTGTGACTGGAGCGGAACTTTTGGGTCGGACGGAAACGCGGCGTGGGCCACGGCGCGCGGTCTCATTGGCGGCGGAACGTTGGCGCCGTCCAGTGTTTGATCCAGGAGAAATTCATTTAGGGGACTACGCGGTGCACTTGCAGCACGGGGTGGCGATTTACGAGGGCTTAGGGGATAAGCCTGATGGGAAAGGCCAGTGTTTGATGTTGAAGTATGCGGACGGGGGAAGGTTATACGTGCCCGTCGAGGAGTCGTATTTAGTTTCTCGTTACGTTGGGGTGGGGAAAAAGCGACCCAAGTTAGACACTCTCGGAGGTGGGCGATGGGAGAGGGCGAGAGTGAAAGCAGAAAAAGCGGTAGAAGACTTTGCGGCAACCTTATTGAGAACGGCAGCTGAACGGGAAGCCTTGCCTGGAAAGGCGTTCCCGCCCGATCACGAATGGCAGGGTAAGTTTGAAGCAGAGTTTGTCTATGCTCCTACAGCGGATCAATTGAGGGCGATTGCTGAAACTAAGGCTGATATGGAGCGGGCACGACCGATGGATCGATTGATTTGTGGTGACGTGGGATATGGAAAGACGGAGGTGGCGATTCGGGCGGCATTTAAAGCTGTGATGGGCGGGAAGCAGGTGGTGGTGTTGGCTCCGACGACGGTTTTGGCTCAACAGCATACGCGGACCTTACGGCAGCGTTTCGCTGACTGGCCGATTGTGGTGGACGAATTGAGCCGTTTTCGGACGGGGTGGGAACAGCGGGAGGTTATCAAAGGGGTGGCGGATGGGAGGATCGATGTGGTGGTGGGGACTCACCGACTCCTTTCGGCAGATGTGGCTTTTCATGATTTGGGTTTGGTGGTGATCGATGAAGAGCAGAGGTTTGGAGTAAAGCAGAAGGAGAAGCTGAAGGAGCGGTTCCGCCGGGTGGACTTACTTACCTTGTCGGCTACTCCCATTCCAAGGACGCTTTATTTATCGATGTTGGGTGCGAGGGATTTAAGTCAGATCGAGACGCCACCTTTGGGTCGTCACCCGATTGAAACGGTGGTGGCCGAGTATGATGAGCGATTGATCCGGGACTGGATTCGGCGGGAGGTGGATCGTGGGGGTCAGGTGTATTATTTGCACAATCGAGTGGCGGCTTTGCCGATTCTAGCGACAAAGATGCGACTGCTATTGCCTGGGATTAAGGTGGTGATAGCGCATGGTCAGATGGCAGAGGGAGAGTTGGAGGATGCCATGGGGCAATTTGTGAAAGGGAAAGCGGATATTCTCCTTTGCACAACGATCATTGAAAGCGGTCTGGATATTCCTAATGCGAATACGATCATCTTAGATCGAGCCGATCGGTTCGGGTTAGCGGATCTGTATCAGTTACGGGGAAGGGTGGGGAGAGCACTGCATCGGGCCTACGCCCTATTGCTGGTACCTCGAGAGAGGCGGAAGGGGGAGGCTGGGGAGAGGGTCGATGCCTTGAAGGAGCATGGCGGTCTGGGCGCGGGGTATCGGATCGCAATGCGAGATATGGAAATACGGGGAGCGGGTAATCTTTTGGGGACGGAGCAGAGTGGACACGTAGCGGTGATCGGATTTGAGTTGTACTGCCGTCTATTGCGTTCAGCGGTGGCGAGAATGAAGAAGGGGGAGTGGCGCCCACCGCCCGTGGTGTTGATGCGTTTGGATTTTGTCACCTTACGAAGTTCAGAGGTGGGGGATGGAAGAGCGGGGGCGTATGTTCCAGCTGATTATATTCCAGAGGTACGAGAAAGAATTGAGGCTTATCGATTGGTATCCGAAGCGGGAAGTATTAAGGAAATGGGGAGGATTGGGGTGAATTGGCGGGATCGGTATGGGCCATGGCCGATGGAGATAGGACTTTTATTAGGTCACCATCGAGTTCGAGTTCTGGCGGGATTAGCCGGAGTGACGAGATTGGAGGTGGAGGGGGAGAAGATTCGGGCTTGGAAAGGGCTGGAGTTGGAAATGGTCGGGACGAAACTGCCCCGTTTGACCGAGAAGACCGCACACGATAAGCTGGGTCAACTGGAAGCATGGCTAAGATGATCCCACCCACCCCGCTGGCCCTCGTCTTCGTCATCTGGTGCATGTTGTCATGCAGTTGGGCGCAAAACTCGATCAACAACGGAGTGGCGGCGGTAATTAATAGCGAGGCGATTACTTTTCGAGACGTGCTGGCGCAGACCCAGATGGAGGAGGACGACCTAAAGAATCAGATGCAAGCGGGTAAGATCACCGATGATGAAAGAAAGGCGAGAATCCGTGAGCGACGGAAAACGGTTTTAGACTCCTTGATCGAGACGCGTCTAATTATTCAGGACTATAAGAAAAAGGGTTATAATTTCCCAGCCTACTATTTCGATCGAGAGGAGAGGCAAAGAGTGCGAGATCAGTTTGGAGGAGATCGGCAGGCCTTGGTGAAAACACTAGAGGAGCGAGGGATCACGATGGCGGACTGGAAAAAAAATATTCAGGAAACATTTATTGTGCAGCAGATGAGGCAGATTAATGCAAAACGGTTTATCACGATTTCGCCGCACATGATCGAGGAGTATTATCAGAATCATATTCGAGACTTCTTACAGCCCGATCGAGTGAAGTTACGGATGATCTATTTGGCTCCGGAGAGTAGTGCGGAGGTGGAAGCTCAGGCCAAAGAGGTTTTGGCGCAGGTAGAGTCGGGGGTGGACTTCGCGGTTTTAGCTAGGAAGTACTCTGATTATAATCGGGCCGGTGGTGGCCTTTTCATGGATCAGGGCGGTTGGGCTGAGCGGGAAGGCTTGAAGGGAGAGCTTGCGGACGTGGCTTTTCGTTTACGTCCTGGTCAAGCGAGCGGAATCCTGAGTTTGCCGTCTGCAAAGGGTCCGCCTGCGTACTATTTGTTGCAGGTGGAGGAGGTAAAAAAAGCTACGGTGACTCCTCTTTCTAGTATTCGTGATGCTATCGAAAGCACTTTGGTCGCGGCGGAAAGTGAGAAGGTGCAAAAAGAGTGGATCGAACGGTTAAAGCGGGATGCCTATATCGAAAGATTCTTGTGAGAATTCCTTCACGGGGAGCACAGAAAAATGCTGTTTTGGGCATTACTCTGGGTGATCCTGCGGGAGTTGGTCCTGAGTTAGTCCGGGAGGCGATACGGAGGTTGGGTCGTTCGTATCAGTTGAGAATGATTGGCGAATCGGTTGGGGTTCGAGCTGGACGGCCTACTTTAAAAGGAGCTCAGATGGCGTTGAAGGCTTTAGAGGAGAGCGTTTCTTTGTTGCGATCGGGGGAGATCGCGGGCGTGGTGAATGGCCCTATTTCGAAGGAGTGGTTGAGACGGGTTGGATTTCAGTTCCCTGGGCAGACCGAGTTTTATGCAAAAGCTTTTGGTCTTAAGGGTAGTGAGGTGACGATGATGATGATTGGGCCGAGGTTGCGGGTGGCGCTGGTTAGCACGCATCTCTCCTTGAAGAAGGCGGTAAATAATCTTTCGAAGGGCGGGATTGTGCGGGCGGGGGTGCATTTGGCCGAGACGTTAGGGAGGATGGGGTTTCGTAGGCCGCGGATTGCGGTTTGCGGATTGAATCCACATGCGGGCGAAGGTGGGTTGTTTGGCAACGAGGAGAGGAAGGTGGTGGAGCCTGCGGTGAGGGAGCTGAGCAAAAAGGTAGGGTTGAAGGTGTGGGGTCCGGAATCGCCAGATACGGTTTTCTGGAGGGCAGGGAAGGGCGAATTTGATGGGGTGGTGGCGCTGTATCACGACCAAGGACTGATTCCTGCCAAGCTGTTGGATTTCGAGACGACGGTGAATGTGACGGTGGGCTTGCCGGTGGTGCGGTGTTCGCCTGATCACGGCACTGCTTTTGATCTGGCAGGAAAGGGCAAAGCGAAGGCAGATAGTTTGATGGCGGCGATTCGGCTTGCTGGCCAATTGGCAGGGTGTAATCCCCGATGATGATGGGTTCTGGACGGGAAGCGATTGATGAGCTGAAGAGAGCGCTTCCTAGTGAGGGTCTTTTTCAGGGGAAGAGTTGGAGGTGGTCGGATCGGCCGTTGAGTTTGGAGACGAAGGATATTTTATTTTTGGAGGGATTAGGAAAGAAGTTGTCTGCTTTTCAACGGGCGGCAGACAAACTGTATCGGGCCAGCGTTGCTGGGGAGGCACCGAAGTGGGTTTCGGAGTGGTTGGACTTAGGAAAACCGGAAGAAGTCGTTCGAGTTGGAAGAGAGGGAAGGGGATCTTTGCCGAGGGTATTGCGACCTGATTTGATTCGGACAGAGGCAGGTTGGGCTTTGACGGAGATCGATGCGGTGCCTGGGGGGGTTGGGCTGACCGCGTGGCTACAAGGAGAGTACGGGAAATTGGACCCGAAACTTCTTGGTGGGAGCATTGGGATGCGATCCTTGGTGGATGAGATATTAGGGGATTCGGGTGAGGTGGTGATTTCCAAGGAGGCGGAAGATTATCGGCCTGAGTGGGAATGGTTGATTGGAAAGGCGAGAGTGAAATCCGCCGAGCAGTATCGATTTGGGTCGGCAGGACCGTATCGTTTTTTTGAAATGTTTGACTGGATGGGGCTGGAGGGAATCCGGGCTACTTGGAATGAAAAAATTAAGATGGAGGCCCCGCCGAAAGCTTATTTGGAGGAGAAGCTGTGGTGGGCGCTCTTCTGGATGAAGCCTTTGGAGGATTGGTGGAGGAGGGAGTTGGGGGAGGGATATTTCAAAGAGTTGCGCGGGCTGGTTCCGAGGGCATGGCCGATGAGGCCAATGGAGTTACCGCCTGAGGGAGTGTTGCCTGAGTTAGGGGTTCAGGCGTGGGATGAGTTGGAGGGTTTTAGTCAAAAGGGAAGGGAACTGGTGATTAAGGTGAGTGGCTTCTCTCCGAGGGCGTGGGGATCAAGGGGGGTACTGGTAGGAAGCGATCATCCAAAGGAGCGTTGGGTGAAAGAGGTTCGACGGGCGTTGGGGGAGTGGAATCAGCAGCCGCATCTTTTGCAAAAATTCGCTCATCCTGCCGTCGTAACCCATCCGGTATGGAGTGAGGAGCGGGGGGAGATGCAAGAGGAGCGATGGAAAGTAAGGTTATGCCCGTATTATTTGGTGACAGGCGAGAAGGTGGCGTTAAAGGGTGCTTTGGCGACTCTATGTCCGACGGATAAAAAGTTGATCCATGGAATGGAAGACGCGGTGTTGGTGCCGGTGGGGGGTGGGGAAGGGGGGTGATTTTTAATTTTGGATTCTCAATTTTCCCGCATTCGCGGGACGCGCTTACGCACGGATTCCTCACGCTAAGCCCCGACGCAGCTCGGGGTAGAGCCGCAACGAGCGCAAAGGTCGGAAGGGAAATACAGGGTGGGGTAAGGGATAAAGGGGTTATGAAGGGAAGGTGGTGAGGTAGGTCAGGAACCTGGCGGGAGCCAGTTTAGGGTGATGTCGCGTTTTCCCTCGGGGCCACGGAGATTGAGGGTGAGGCGTCCATTGGGTGGTTGGTAGAGGGCGCGAATTTCTCCACTGTCGAAGCCGTAGTCGCGGATGACGCTAAGGGCGGCACGAGCGGATCCTTGTTTGAGCCAGCTCCAGTCTGGGGGAATACGCTGGGCTACTTTGTCGACGCTCGGAATCTGGAGTCGACCTCCATGATAGAAAGACATGGTGCCGTAACCTCCGCGAATCTCTTTTCCTTGAGCCGAGATATTGAGTAGGGCGTCGACTCGCGAGCTTAGGCGGAAGGATGAGGGGGTTAGGGCATCGGTGACCACTTGGCTTTCCATTCCGGTAATGGAGGACCAAGCGGACCAAGGGAGGTCGGGTTTGAAAAGAAGGGAAAGACCGCCATCGAGAGATCCACCCCCGACTCCTGCGCTGGCTCGGGCAAAGATACCTTCGGCGCTGACGGTAACGGAGACGGAGAGTTTTTCGGCGGTGAGTCCGTGGCAGGTGAGGCGATCGGCAAAAAGGGTAGGTACGATATTATCGGAGCGTTTGCCTTCGGCATCTTGGCCGAGACTGAAGTAGAGATTTCCGCGAAGGTTCATTACGGAGAGGTCGTAGGCGGGGTAGTCGAGATTGGAGGGGGGAACGGTAAAAGTGGTGGCGAGCTGGATTTCGGTGAAGTCGCGGAGCTGGAGATTCTTTTGTTCGGCGGCGAATCGGACGGGAAGCTGCAGGACGGGTTGACCATAGATGGAGACGCTGAGGCGTCCGTCGTTGAGGCGAAAGTCCTCGATGGAAAATGGCCCATCGGATTGGTTACTGGGCAAGGAGCTGCTTTGGATTCGATCGACGAAGGCAAAGAGGTCGTCCCCTAGGTAGACGGTGGGGGTAGTGAGGCAGAGAGATTGAAGCTTTTTGTGAGTGAGGCCCTCCCAAGTGAAAGCAATGTCGATCCTAGAAAAAGAAAGGACAGGAGCGAGGGCATCGTTGGGAGAGTAGAAAGTGAGGTTTTCGATGGTCGCACTTTGAAGTTCGGAATTGGATTCACCAGAGGGTTGGGGACCAAGGCGAACATCGGTAAAAAGGAGTGGGGTGGTATCTCCGAGGCGGAGCGGGGTAGGAGGGATACCGGGTCCGAGATTATCGAGCTGAAGAGTTGAGTTTTCGATGAGAAGACGCGCGATACGCAGCGGAAGGCTGTATTTG
>CANESK010000075.1 GCA_947441075.1 Verrucomicrobia subdivision 6 bacterium | reverse complement strand
TATCATCTTCCTCTACGTAACCACCTATGCCCTCAGTTCAACCGTCTTGCCTGTGGTTCAGAGGGCCAAAGTTCCTGTCGTCATTCTGAATCTTCAGCCTACCCAAGCGATTGATTACACCTCTTTTAACCAGCTGGGGAACCGAGCTAAAATGACTGGGGAGTGGCTGGCCTACTGCTCCGCTTGTCCCGTTCCTGAGATTGCGAATGCCTTCAACCGAGCCCGGATTCCCTTTCATCAAGTGACGGGCACATTGGAAATAGAGGATCCTGCGTGGAAAGAGTTGGATGAGTGGATTGAAGCGGCACGCGTTGCCCATATCATGAGTCACAACCGACTCGGACTCTTGGGGCACTATTACAATGGCATGTTGGATATTTACACCGACACAACCCGCCAGATTGGCTGTTTTGGCGGGCATATGGAGATTCTTGAGGTTGAGGAGTTGGCTGCGTTACGGCGGGGGCTGACTACCAAGCAGATCGCTGGGAAGTTGGCCGAATTCAAGCGCACGTTTGATATCCAGTCAGACTGTTCTCATGAAGAATTGAAGCGCGCGGCTCGGACTTCGGTTGCCTTAGATCGGTTGGTTGCCCAAAAAGAACTCGGCTCCCTTGCTTATTATCATATGGGCACCGGCAACGAGGAGCACGAGGATGTGATGAGTTCCGTTATTCTGGGTAACTCTTTGCTCACGGCTCGGGGGATTCCTGTCGCGGGCGAGTATGAGGTTAAGAATGCGCAAGCGATGAAGATCATGGATAGTTTCGGCGCGGGAGGTTCCTTTACCGAGTACTACGCCATGGATCTGCGGGAGGATGTTGTCCTGATGGGGCATGATGGCCCCGGGCATATCAAAATTGCGGATGGGAAAACCAAGGTTCGTCCGTTGGAGGTTTACCATGGAAAGGTTGGCCGTGGGCTTTCTGTGGAAATGAGTGTGCGCCATGGACCGGTCACTCTTCTCTCCGTGGTTGAGTATGCGGATGGATCGTTGAAATTGTTGGTCGCGGAGGGGGACTCAGTTTCTGGCCCGATTCTAGAGATCGGCAATACGAATAGCCGGTATCAGTTTCCCATCGGGGCTCGTCGTTTTGTGGAAAATTGGAATGCCCAGGGTCCGGCCCATCATTGTGCCGTTGGCGTCGGCCACATCGCCAACAAGCTTGAAAAGCTTGCCAAACTTCTGAGCATTGAAATGATTCAAATCTGTTAAGGAGGAATTATGGGTCCACTACTTGGTGTTTTTTTACATTGGATGGGCGGGCTTGCGTCCGCCTCTTTCTACGTGCCGTACCGCGGAGTTCGGAAATGGTCCTGGGAAACGTATTGGTTAGCGGGAGGATTCTTCTCCTGGATCATCGCGCCTTGGGTTTTTGCCCTCTTGCTGACCCGTGATCTGTTGCCCGTGTTGGCGCAGCAAAGCGTAAGTACGTTGGGGTGGACCTATTTCTTTGGCGTTCTCTGGGGATTTGGAGGTCTGACTTTTGGCCTGACCATGCGTTATCTTGGGCTGTCGCTAGGGATGGGGGTCGCACTGGGTTACTGCGCGGCTTTTGGCACTCTAATGCCGCCTCTGTTTAAGCAGTTCTTTCCTGAAATTCCCGTGCCAGAAACGCTTTCTCAGATCGCCTCGACGGCTCCTGGTCAGGTGACCCTGTTGGGAGTTTTCTTCTGTCTTCTGGGAATTACGGTAGCGGCTTATGCCGGTCTCACGAAGGAGCGGGAGATGCCGGAGGAGGAAAAGAAGAAGGCGATTGCCGAATTTAATTTCCGGAAGGGGATTTTGGTGGCGACTTTCTGTGGAATTCTTAGTGCCTGTTTCAGCTTTGGTCTGACGGCGGCGGCACCGATTGGGGTCGCTTCGGCTGCCTGCGGCACGGGGACCTTCTGGACCGGACTACCAAAGCTTGTTGTGGTTTTACTGGGGGGATTTACGACCAATTTTATTTGGTGTTCTCTCCTGAACCTGAAAAACCGGACGGGTTATCAGTATTTTTCAAAGGAGTGTCGGCCGGAGCACGCTCACGAAAGTGGTGCGGGCGGAAGCGAGCATGGAGGGGGAGCCACCCAGAAAGCTTCGGCATCCAAGGATCTTCAGATTCCCATGTTGCGGAACTACCTGTTTTGCGCTTTAGCGGGAGTGACGTGGTATTTTCAATTCTTCTTTTACACGATGGGGGAGAGTCGGATGGGGCTTTTCAGCTTTGCCAGTTGGACCTTGCACATGGCTTCCATCATCATTTTCAGCACGTTATGGGGATGGAGATTTCACGAGTGGAAAGGGGCCAGCAAGAAAGCTCATGGGTTGATTGGAGCGGGTGTAGCCCTGCTGATTTTATCGACCATCGTGATTGGGATCGGCACGTGGATGAAGGGGGCTTGTGGCCAACATTGAAGAAGAGGGTGGATCAGGGCTTTTTCAGAGCAGTATCAAGGTGTCAATTTTTGCTTGCAAGAAGGCCACATGGAGATATGCATATGAAATGTTTCATGTAAAAGCACCTTATGGCCAATGAGAGCAATTTTCCGTAGGGGTCTGTCCACGATGTTTCATCAGCCAATTGGGATGCCCCATCGGGCTTTCACACTGGTCGAGTTGCTCGTGGTGATTTCAATCATTGGTCTTCTTGCTGGGTTAGCCATTCCGGCTATTGGACGAGCTCAGGCAGCGGCTGGCCGAAGCGTCTGCGTTTCTAATTTGAGAGGTTTGGGCCAAGCGATGAACTCTTACGTTGCGGAAAGTGGAATGTTTCCTCCAATTGTAGAGAAATCAGGACGCGGTGGTGGTGCGATTACAAGAAACTGGACCAGTATCCTGGTCGAGGCGGGGTCGGCAACGACGAATACCCCTTATTCGGCAAATAGGGGAAAGAACGGTTTCTGGTTTTGTCCAAGCGCTATGAAATCAAAAACTCCTTCCGGAGATAACTCTACAACCTATTCCTATAGTGCGGCAGCAGGGGGTATTCCCGTTGCGCGAGTCTCCTCTGCTTCCCAGATGGCGATGATCATGGATGGGAGCTGGAATGCGGGAACGGGATATGGGTATGTAGATTCCACTCTCATGCCTCTTTGCTGTCATCCACCTACTAAGAATACAAATGATCCATCTGCTTCAGTAAATATCTGTTTTGTGGATGCGCATGTGGAAATGCGAAAAAAGAGCGAGATTCCTACAGCTTCAACCAACGTTTTTTGGACAGGACAGAACTAATCGTAGTATTCCGATAAGTATAGTCCATTTCTGAAAGTGTGAAGTGACTGCCTAATCGAAAGACAAAAAGTCTTTGGTTGCGCCACTTCTTGAAGGGGATTGGCGGTGGTGAAGGGCTGGAACCTTGGTCAATTCGCGTTCAACACCATGGTCAACGCCATAAGCCACCACAGTCACCCACGCTTAATCCAAAACCACTTCTCACTTTCCCATATTCTCACCTTCACACGTTCCAACCTCCCCGCTTCCCCTGTATTCCTTTGGGGACTTGGCGTGAGGAAGGGATTAAGAGTGTTAGAGGGGGGGATGGCTCGACCTAGTTGGGGTGGGGTGGGTAGGGTAGGTGATTATTGGTCCCATAGCTCAATAGGATAGAGCAGCGGTTTCCTAAACCGCATATCCCCGTTCGATTCGGGGTGGGACCAGGAAGATTCGGGCGGTTAATCGATGAGGTGGGCTTGGCGGAGGGGTTCGAGATCGGGATCTTCGTGGGCAAGTTTTTCGAGGTCGTGATCGAGTTCGATGGCGCGACGGACGTGGCCTTGAGCAGAGGTGAGATCGCCACGTTGAGCGGCGTAGCAGCCGAGGTTAAATTGAATAAGTGGATCGCTGGGGTGAAGGTTGGCGGCATCCGTGAGAATTTTCGAAGCGGTATCGATGGATTCGCTGCGTCGTTTGGCGAAGGCCCAAGAGATGAACCATCGAGCTTGTTCGGGGTGGATGGAGGCAAGGTGGGAAGCGAGGGTCGCGGCTTCTTGCCAAAGGTTGGAGCGTTCGAGAAGGCGTAGTTTAAATTCTTGGACTCCAGTATCAGCGCTCATAGCGGGGGAAAGTTCGTCGAGTGCTCCGAGTGCATCGGAGAGCATGCCGAGGTTGGCGTAGCCGACGGCGGCTTCGGCGCTACGAAAATCTTCGCGAAGTTTTGGGAAGTGGCTCACGAAGCATATGTTATCACAAAACAGGTGAAAACTAAAGGATGAGAATTTTACGAAATTGTAAAATACTAATGGGAAGTTACTTATGTTTTGGAAATTATGGACTGTCGGTCGATCCAACCGACGAGGATGGCGTGGGGCAGAGTGAGGACAGCGAGGAGGATGAGGTAGGGACCGATCCAGTTTTGGCCTGCGGGGGCGGAGTTGGATAGGAGTGGAGGGATCAGCCAGAGAAAAAGGAGTGAGAGGAGAGTGAGTGGGATGGAGAGAAGGAGAAGGCGGGTCAGGGAAGCGATCCAAAGATGGAGGGAGTCGGTGGGGGAGAGTTGGTCACGGAAACTGCTAATGCGGAGGAGGTGGCGCCAGGCGTGGAAGGCGACGAAGTAGGTGCCGACGGAGAGGAGGGGTGGGGTGAAGTAGAAGAGGAGTAGGAGGAGGGTGGTTTCGATAATATTTTTTGGTGTGGGGCGGGAGAGGAGGGTAAGAAAAAAGCAGAGGGGAGTAGCGATGAGGAAAAGGAGGGAGGCGGGTGCGGGGCCAGCGGATGGGGCCATCTGAAGAATGACATTCCAGGTTTCGGTGAGGTGAAAAGCGAAGGGGGCGAGGATGATGAAGGAGCCGCGGCTGAGGGCGAAAGCGAGCCAGCGGGGGCTGGGGGTGAGTTCGAGGGAGGCGTCGGCTGTGCCCCAGTGCCAAGCAGTGAGGATGAGAAAAAAGAGAGTGGCGGGAAGGGGGAAGATTTTCCAAAGGAAGAGGTAGAGGGCGGAGAGGGCGAGGTAGACAGTAAAAAAAATGATAAGGAAGGGGAGGCGGGAGGGATGGCGGAGAACCCAACCTGGAACCCACGGATCGCAGGCGCCATGGGGGACGCCGAGAAGGAGGGCGGAGGAGAGAAAAAAGTAGGGGGCGAAGGTGGAGGCGTGGGCTGGCAAGGCGAGTGCGAAAAGGCCAAGGCTGAGGGCGAGAAGCCAGGGGAAGGTGTGACGGAGGGCGAAGGGCATGGATGAAAGGGTAGGTGAGGTGAGGGGGGAGGAAAAGATTGGGGTGGGGGGTAAAAAAATCGGGGGATCCCCGCGAAGGGATCCCCCGATTCTGCGTAGGAAAACCTACGTCAAAGATACTGAATCGATTATTTTGCGCGCTTAGCGAGATGCCAAACGACTAAACCGAAGCCGATTTTATTGATCGCGTCACCGATGTTATAGATGACGTTCATCTTCGAGGCCAATTCGACTGAGTTGCTGAGCACGTTGCCCGGCAAGGTCATATAGCCGATTGGGTAGATGGCCCATCCAATGAGGACGAAGCCACGAAGAAGATTGAAGGCTCTGCGGACGTTGGAATCGCTGCTTCCGTCGGCCAGCGTTTTGGCTTCTCCGAAGAAGATTTCATAGACGATCCCCGCCCAACCGATGGTGGAGATAACGCCCCAGCCGAAGTTGGAGAAACCGCGAACGGGTTGTCCAAGTTTAGCAGAGACTTCGCCGATATAGCCTGCGACGAGCATGAGTACAGAGTACCCGATGAGACGCCAGAGCATGTTGATGCTGGCTCCAGCTGCCTTGAGAAGGAGGTAGAATTCAACGCACATGAGAGGCACGGTTAGGAGCCAATCGATGTAACGGAATTCGGTGGGCGAAGCGGCAGCGGCGTTTAGGCCGGTGAAGTTCGAACACCAGTACTCCCTCATATAGGCGTAGTGGGCGGCTGCGATGGTGGTGATCAGGGCACTGATCAGCAGCGACGTCTTCCATTTATCCGAGACAGTCTGTCTCTCGAAGTAAAAGAAGACCGAGGCGGCGAACATGGCCATGGTCCCGATAAAGAAGGTGAACCCGACAAGGTCACCCGTTCTCATTGCTGAGGCTGCTAGCATAGTTTTGTTTCTCCTTCTGCCCCTTACGGGGCGTTTGCTTGTTGCGTGATATTTGAAGAAGGATTGAATTAGGACAAGCGAAAAAATAAGTTTATGTGAATAGGAGAAATTGATTTGTAAGTAACTATCGCAATGACTTTTTGGCTTTGAGCCACTGTTGGTTGAGCTGGTGGGGGGTAAGTTGGGAAGGTTTTTTACCGATTTTATGGAGAGAGTGTTCGATATGGCGGACGCGCTTGGCAAAGCGTTCAGCGGCATCGCGGCAGGCGGTTTCGGCGTCGACTCCGCGGTGGCGAGCGAGGTTGACTAGGGTAAAGAGGAGGTCGCCGAGTTCGTGGGTGAAGGCGGGACCGTGGCCTTTGGTCTGGGCGAGTTCCCTGAGTTCTTCGCGGAGTTTGGCGGGGACCCCCTTTTTGGGGTCTGGCCAATCGAAGCCGACGCGGGCGGCCCGGCGTTGGAGGTTTTGGGCACGAAGAAGGGCGGGGAGCCGGCGAGGAATACCGTCGAGGCTACTGCGGCGGGAGGGTTTTTCCTGTTGTTTGAGTTGATGCCAGCGGTGGAGGACTTGGGCAGGGGTGACGATCTTTTCTTTGCCAAAGACGTGTGGGTGGCGGCTGATTAATTTTTTGGCTAGGCCCTTGGCGACGGATTGGAAGTTGAAGGCACGGCGTTCGTGGGCGAGTTGGGCGTGAAATAGGAGATGGAGAAGAACGTCGCCGAGTTCTTCCTGGAGGGCTTGGTCATCGCCTTCGTCGATGGCTTCGAGGAGTTCGTAGACTTCCTCTAGAATCATGGGACGGAGGGTGCGGTGGGTCTGTTTGCGGTCCCAGGGGCAACCGCGGGGGCCGCGGAGGCGGGCCATGATTTGGGTGAGGGTACGGATTTCGCGCATCCCTTGGGAATACGGAGTGGAGGAGCATTCGTCGAGTCATGGCGTGACGAGCGCTAAAAATCATGTAGCCTTTTTAGCTTATGAGTAAGTTTATCTCCCCTTCGGCATCTTGGCCTAACTTGATTGAGCAGCACCGAAAACTGGTGCCGGAGGCGTTTGGTCCGGAGGGGAACCTTTTTAATCTGATTGGTGGCAAGTGGGCGCAACCAGGGCACGGGAAGCTTTTCCT
>CANESK010000074.1 GCA_947441075.1 Verrucomicrobia subdivision 6 bacterium | reverse complement strand
GGTGGCAGAGCGGTTTAATGTACCTGACTCGAAATCAGGAGTAGGGGTAACCCTACCGTGGGTTCAAATCCCACCCCGTCCGAGTCTTCGAGGACGGGGTAAATCTCTCATAGCCGGAGGCGAAAGAAGATTAGGTCGGGGGAAGGTCTGAGGGGGACCAAACCCACCCCTGAATTTCTGATCGGGTTCCGAGTCTGCGAGGACGGGGTAAATCCCTTCAAGCCGGAGGCGAGCCCAAAGGAGCGCGGTTCCGAAAGGGGCCAGGGCACTTTCATTTGTGGCGATTAAAAAAACAGAAAAGGACTAATCAAAAAGGACTTAAATCTATCCTTTTAGAGATATAAATGGTCACTTCTTTTGGTTTTGATGCTGAAAAAAAGCTTAAGTAGCGATGGATAAAAAGCCGACCATGTACTAGTGTAATTACATGGAAAAGAGGTATTCGATCTCACCTGCAGGGTGGTTCTTTTTCGTGGCGATTTTTGCGGTAGGTGTTTTTGGGGATTCTGCAGCGTCGGCTGCCACGAGCACCCTGTTGGATCTAAACTTTAATAGCTCTGCTACAACGTACTCTTACTGGGCCTCAACTGCACTCAGCCCTAGTTCTGGCAGCATTTCGCCCACTACCAGTTTAGCAAATAACGGGTTTCCCACTGCACCCACTAGCGGTTATCTAGCTCTTACCCCTAACGCATCTGCGGTAACAGCTGGTACGTTCTACGGCGGATGGGTGGCGAATCTGACCCTAGGAACGGTCAACAGTCCTTACACCGCCGGAGGATTTGGTCAAAGTGATCTAAGTAAAGTGTCATTTACAGCTAAAGTCCGCGCTCGAGGAATGCCGAGCACTGGTGCCGTGGTGATCCTTAAATTGCACGCTACTGGAGATAACCCCAATGCAGTGCCCAGTGGATATAAGAGAATTATGTTCGAGCCAGTTTTTATTAATGGAAGCGACTGGACTACGATTGGCGGGACTTTGGATAACGCTGGATTGATTGCGGGCAAAGGCACCTCATACAACTTTCCAGCCAATACCGCATCTTATACCGCATTTATTGAGTTAAGCGGTTTCAATCGAATCGGAACCGCGGGCTATACTGCCTATGCGAATAATCCGACCGTTCCTGCCTCCGGAGGAAGAAAAAATCCCGGTTTTGATTTAAATGCCAGCAACATCCGCGTGGAAATTGACGACGTGAAACTCGTGGTCACGGATGCCGCCACGACAGGATACATAGCCGCTACCACGCCAGCTCAACTTCTACGGAATGGAAACTTTGCGCAGGGCGAATCAAATTGGACGGTTTTCGAGGGTGCTTATGTTAATAGTAGCGATCTAGGGAGTGAGGACGGCAGCACCTTTCTTTTTTGGCCGGGTTGGGAGGGGGGTCCGTATGCAGGAGCGATGCAACAAGGCATCTCATTCAATTCCGCCAACGGCAGCTTTTTTACCCTCACTTTCCGCGGCAAATTTGAACCCAACTATTCCGCCGGACAGACTCTGGTCTCATTTTTCAACGGCAACAGCACCCAGACGTTCAAGGCGGTAGACATCAACGATCAGGTGGCCGCAAATCTCGGAACTTGGGCCACCTATACCGTCCGCTACAATGCCTCAGCCGAAGACCTGGCCGTCATGAATGGAGCCATGTCCTTGATGATTCAGCCTTTCAGCCGGGCCGTCGGTGGGCAAGAAGCCAGTGCTTTATTTGACGATCTGGTTTTGACTCAACAGGAATTCGTCGGCACGTCCCCCATTATCACCTCGACCAACTCTTTCCTTGGGCAGGTAGGGGTAGCGTTCAGCAACACGGTGACGGCGAGTGGGACTGCCCCGATTACGTTTGGTGGAACCAATCTCCCCACCGGTCTGAACATCTCCACCAACGGAGTGATCAGCGGAACGCCGATTACTGTTGGAACTAGTAGCGTCACGCTGAGAGCTTCCAACAGCATTGGAACCACCAACCAGACGGCCACTTTCATTATTTCCAAGGGAACTCCTGTCATCAGTAACTGGCCTTCGGCTTTGGCGATCACCTATGGGCAAGCGTTGAGCAACTCGGTCTTGAGCGGAGGAGTAGCCAATCCCACAGGCAACTTCACCTGGACCGTGCCGACCAACCGACCCAATGGGGGAACCAACAGCCAAAGCGTGACCTTTACGCCGTCCGCTACGAACAATTACAACTCGGTCACCTCGAACGTAAGCTTGGTGGTCAACAAAGCTTCACCGGTGCTGACCTGGACGCCGAGTCCTGCGACATCGCTTACTTATCCCGCAGCATTAAGTTCTACCCAACTAAATGCCACCAGTTCGGTCGCGGGGACGTTTAGTTATAATCCGACTAACGGAGCGGTATTGAATGCTGGCACGAACACCCTTGTGGCCACGTTCACACCTACGAACACGGCGAATTACGTTAGTGGTCTCACGATTACGAACACTGTGGTGGTCATGGCATCGGGTCAGAATATTATCGATCTCTCTCAACCCGCCCTTTACCGATTAGAGCAGAATCTGTCCGCAACCGGTCGCGTGATCAATGGGGTAGCCGCAGATGGTGATGCCCGTATCTATGTTACAGGAGGTAGCGGAGCCACGGATGGAAGGGTGGTTAAGGTGGGTGCAGCAGGCAACGTACTTTGGAGCTACCAAGGTACTTCATCCCGGACAGGTTTTAGGGGCATCCGATCGATCGGGAGTGGGAAGTTTCTTGTGTGGGGTAACCTTGGAACCGCCGAAACATTCTCCGGAATGACCCTTTCGTTTGGAAACGAAACAGACCCATTTGTTGGGGTTGTGAACTCAAGCGGAACATGGCAGTGGGTAAAGTCCATTCCCACCGGTGCCTGGAGTTCCACGATTCATGCGATTGCGGATACAGCGGGCAATGTATATGCCACAGGTTATGTGTATGGCTCGGTTTCTGTGGGCGGGACGACCATCGGCGGGGCCGGCTGGTACGACGCCTTTTTGGCTAAGTTGGATGCCAACGGAAACTGGGTATGGGCGAAAAGTCTGGGGGGGGGGCTGGGGGACTTTGGATACTTTTTGGGATTAGACAGCGCCGGAAACCTAATTTGGGCCGGGAATTACACCTCCGCTCAAACATTCTCTGGGACCAACCTGACCTATCGTGGGGGTGGGGTAACCGGCGGGGGATTGGATGGAGGTGGGGATCATTTTCTGGCCAAGGTCCAAGCGGATGGAACTGTGGTTTGGATGCGTACTTTGGGAAGTACGGGAATTGATTGGGAGACCTCCCTAGAGATCCTTCCTGGCGACCGATTCATCCTGACTGGAACCATGGGAGCCGCAACCACAGTGGGTACTAAAGCGATCGGCGCTGGCGCCTTTTATGCAGTTTATGACTCCTCTGGAAATGCGGTAACAGCGACTAACCTTACGACGGCGAGCGGCGGAGTTTACGGCGGCAGTTGGATTACGACTACTGTTCTCAATAGCAACGTCTTAGTCAGCGGTTTTACGACAAATTCCTCCGGCCAACCCATCAATTGGTTATTGAGTGAGATGGACGGATCAGGAGCCGTGCTGCGAACTCAAACCTTGGGGGAAGTTCGGCAGGGCTGGGCCGTATTGGGTGGAGTAACCTCGAATCAATTGATGGTGGCGTTGAACATGTCGAGTTCGAGTAATGTTTCTCTGACGAATAGTTTTACGAACGTTGCTGGAACCAGTATTTTGCTTAGTGCCACTTTGGGGTCTAGCACAAACACCCCGCCCACCTTTACCTCGACCAATTCCTTTAGCGGAACGGTGGGTGTGGCTTTCAGCAACATGGTGACTGCAAGTGGCACCACGCCGATCACGTTCCGGGCGACTAACCTGCCCGCCGGTCTAACGAACAGCACGAACGGCTTGATCACGGGGATACCTACCACGGCCGGAACGAACACGGCCACGCTGACGGCTTCGAACACGTTTGGAATGACCAACCAAAGCGCGACCTTCACCATCGCCAAAGGAACTCCGGTGATCAGCAACTGGCCCTCAGCCTCGCCGATCACCTTCGGGCAAGCGTTGAGCAACTCGGTTCTTAGTGGAGGAGTAGCTAATCCCACGGGCAATTTCACGTGGGCCGTTCCGACCAATCGACCCAACGTTGGAACAAACAGCCAGAGCGTCAGCTTCAATCCTACTGCGTACAGCAACTACAATAGCGTAACTTCTAATATCAACGTCGTGGTCAACAAGGCTTTGCCGGTTTTGACCTGGACACCAAATCCGACCGCAGGCCTGACCTATCCCGCTCCTCTTAGTTCAACTCAGCTCAACGCCACCAGTTCGGTGGCTGGAACATTCAGCTATAATCCCACTAACGGAACAGTGTTGAATGCCGGCACAAACACGCTGGTGGCAACGTTCACGCCGACCGACCCAACCAATTACACAAGCGGACTCACAATTACCAACAGGGTGGGGGTGGCGAAGGGGAGCAATGTAATCACCTTTAACTCAATCCCGGTGAAATATCTGGATGAGGGAAGCTTTACGCTGAATGGCACGGCCTCGAGCGGGTTGGTGGTCAGTTACACGAGTTCCAACACCAACGTGGCGACGGTGAGCGGGAACACGGTGACGCTGAAGAGCGTGGGTACGACCACAATCACGGCCAGCCAGTCGGGAAACAGTAACTGGAATGTGGCGACGAGCGTGACACAGGCTCTGACCGTCCAAGCACGGGATACCGACGGGGACGGCGTAACCGATGTGATGGAGTTGGCGGATGGGACGAATCCGAATGATGCGAACTCCTACAATAGCCCCAGCAAGGGGCTGGTGGCGTACTATCCATTTAACGGGAATGCGAATGACGAAAGTGGGAATGGGAATCATGCATTTGTTGTTGGTTCAACCTTAACCATTGATCGGAGGAAAGTTGCTAACTCTGCATACCTTTTCAATGGAACCCAAAATTATATCCAATTGCCATCAAGCCGATTTCTGGATGGCAGCGGGAAAGTTACCGCATCTGCCTGGTACCGATTTCAAGGCGGGCAAATCGGCTCTATTTTTTCCACTGGAGATGAAAGATTTAACTTTGATCCTTTTCTCATGCGCATCGGGCCGGCGGGATTGGAAGAATTCAGCGTCGCAGACACAACCTTGCCGAGATATCTGAAAATTACCGGATCCTTGGATTACCAAGTTGGGGTTTGGCGACATATCGTGATGGTTTTAAGTGATGTTGACGCCAACACCTCTCAACTGCGCGTTTACCAAGACGGAATTCTGGTCCGGAGTGTAAACACAAGCCCCAAACTTTCCGTCCGCTATGATAAAGACATGATTACCCAAATCGGGGCTCTTCACGGTGCATACTTTTGGCAAGGGGAACTAGATGAATTTAGATTTTATAATCGTGATCTCTCTGCAGATGAGATATCGCAGTTATACCAAAAGGAAGCCGGAAGCCTCGACACCGACGGGGACGGTCTGACCGATGCGTGGGAGAGGGGATATGGAAGATACCAATTCATCGCGGGCAACTTCACATGGGAGCAGGCCAAGGCGGATGCGGAGTTCCGGGGCGGGCATTTGGCGACTATTACCAGCGCCGATGAATGGAGCTCAATTGTGACCACTCTCGGCGCGGGATTTGCCGTTTCAAAAGAGTGCTGGATCGGAGCGAGCGATGAAGAAACCGAGGGGGAGTGGAAGTGGGTGACCGGCGAAGCCTTCGGTTTTTCCAAATGGGGGCTATATGAGCCCAGCGGGAGCCTTGTGGAAAGAGAGGCCAACGATTATACAAGCCTCTTCGGCAGCAGTCGGGTCTGGGGAGATCTTCCTGGGGCGAACCTAGCCGGGGAGTCTTGGAATGATGACGCGGCAGGTAGTGTCCTCGGTTACTATCTATGGGAATTCGGCTACCCGACCGATCCGACAAAAGCCGACACCGATGGGGATGGGTTTAATGACAAGTTGGAGTCTGATCTAAAAACGGATCCCAACAATGGGTCGAACTATCCGGGCTGGAACTTTGTGCACAGTTATCAGGGTGTGAACCAATCAAGTGCCTTGGCTTACCTTGACAGCAAAAGCAACATAATCGCAGCCAGTCAGCCATATCTTGGCCAAACGGGTCATACTGATTTCTTTTCGCCTTACCAAGCGAACAATTCGGGTCAATATGAAGGCTCCCTGACTTACAAATATACCTTCACAAGCCCGATCAAGGCAGCTCATCTTTCAGCCAATGTCAGTATTGGATTCGATCCCTGGAGAACTGGGAGTGCTAGTTTATGGGTATCAAAAGACGGCTCTAACTGGAGTCCGATTTTGCAACCTATTTCAGATCCTTTTCGAGGGGCGTATCAAACTCACTATTACAACGATTTGATTCCTACCACTGTACTTGGTGGAACAAGCCTTTATTTGCAGTATCGAGGAACGGCTTCAGGATTAGACGCCAGCCTTTCGAGATTTTCGCCGGTATCCTCATCGGGAACCGGTTATGGCGCAAGCAACACCTATGAAATGAAAATCCTGACGGAGAATCTTGCTCCTTCGGGGCAGATTACTCTCGTGGGTGCTATGGAAAGTGCAGTTCCGGTAAAAGTGGCGGATCTGGTCTTAAGCGATGAGGATCTGCCAAATCTGGTTGCGACCATTACTTCCGGGTTTGAGGTGCGTGGTACGGGGGCTAATCGTGAAATCTGGACAACTGGGGTGACGGATTATGAAACCCAACCGAACCTTTCTTTTGTGGTCAGCATGATTGATGTGGCGGGGGCAACAGGGAGCCTGACTGGAAATGTGCTTCTCCAGGATAATCTATCTGAAGACAGCGACGGGGACGGGGTATTGGATTCGCGTGAGATCGCCGATGGAACAAATCCAAATAATGCGAGTTCATACAACAGCCTAAACAAAGGACTGGTGGCGTACTATCCGTTTAACGGAAATGCGAATGATGAGAGTGGGAATGGAATAAACGGCACCATTTCAAATGCTGTTCTAACAATAGATCGGACGGGCAACGCAAACTCGGCCTATAGCTTTAATGGCAGCTCGGCCTTGATCACTGCTCCTGTCAATGCTTCCGAGACCAGTTATACAGCTTCTCTCTGGTTTCAAACGACCGATCCTAACTGCGGGCTCTTTTCTGTTGCGGATGGACCTAATGTTGAAAGTCATGATCGGCACATTTATCTGAG
>CANESK010000073.1 GCA_947441075.1 Verrucomicrobia subdivision 6 bacterium | reverse complement strand
GTTAAAAGGGAAATATTTCCGGGGACGGGTGTGCCTGCGAGGGTGGCGGTGACGGCGCCGCATTTGGTGTGGCCGAGAACAAGGATGGTATGGACGCCGAGAGCGGCGACACCGTATTCGAAGGTGGCGTTGACCTCTGGAGTATCGAAGCCGCCTGCATTTCGACAAACAAAGAGATCGCCTACGCCCATATCAAAAATCAACTCGGCGGGGGTGCGGGAATCGGCGCAGGTGAGAACCGCAACCGAGGGGGTTTGGCCGAGGGCGCCCGTTTTATTGACGATGCCCTGCTGCCATCCGTGGGCGATGGCTTTGCCTTCCGCAAAACGCTGGTTGCCTTTTTCGAGCGTGCCCTTGGCACCCTCCATTTTGATTTCGGACCAACCGAAAGAAGTTGTTCCAAGGGCTGCGATTAGAGGGATTAGTAGTTTTCGCATAGCCAATTGATAGTGAATTTCTTTTTTGCTGACAAGTCATACTGGCCAGTGGTTTTTGTTTTGCTAAGGTATAGAGATGGATCGAAAACCACCGTGGTTAAGGGCGAAGATTCCTGGCGGACCCGAGTACGCTAAAGTCCGGGATTTAGTGAAGGGCAACAAGCTGCACACGGTGTGTGAGAGTGCGCACTGTCCAAATCTGGGGGAGTGCTGGAGTCGAGGCACGGCCACGATCATGATTTTGGGGGAGACTTGTACGAGGAGTTGTCGTTTTTGTGCGATTGCCACGGGGAAGCCTGGGGAGGTGGATTTTGGGGAGCCTGCGAGGGTGGCGGATGCGGTGAGGATCATGGGGTTGAAACATGCGGTGATTACTTCGGTAGCACGGGATGATTTGCCCGATGGGGGGGCGGAAATATGGGCGAGAACGGTGAGGGCGGTTAAACATGTGAATCCCGAGACACATATTGAGGTTCTTATTCCCGATTTTAAGGGAGAGGAAAAGTCATTGAATATAGTGCTGGATGCAGACCCAGATATTTTAAATCATAATATGGAGACAGTCCGACGCTTGCAGAAGCCTGTTCGGGTGCAGGCAAGGTATGATCGGAGCCGGGAAGTTCTTCAGCGGGCGAAGGAGCGTGGTTTTGTGACGAAGACTGGTTTGATGCTGGGGATTGGGGAGAGGGAGGAGGAGATTGAGGAGACGTTGGCGGATTTAGCGGAGGTGAAGGTGGATATCCTGACTTTGGGGCAGTATTTAAGGCCGACTGAGAAGCATTTGCCGATCGATCGTTGGGTGACACCGGAGGAGTTTGCGCGGTGGAAAGAGAGAGCGTTGGAGTTGGGTTTTGGCGTTTGTGAGAGCGGTCCTTTAGTGCGCAGTTCATATCACGCGGAGGAGCAGTCGGCAAAGTATACGGGCTGGACCCCAACGCCGGCCGGGGCGGGAACGCGGTAGAGACGCGCAGACTTTTTCTCACGCTAACCCTTCTTCGCTCAGTCTCGTCAGGCTCGCTGAGATTGGCCCCCTCACACCTGCCCCTGCCCATTCTCAAATGTCGCTCCGCGACGGGATAGATGTCCGCTTACGCGGGGGAATTCACAGGGCGCCCGATGCGGGCGGGTGCGGGGTTTAGGGTTTTTTAGGGTGATAATCTTGCAAGGCTTGAACGTGGAGTCCGTGAGCAAGGATCGATTGGATGCCCTCTAGGCTAGCTTCAGCGGCAGCGACTGTGGTCATAACTGGAATTCGATGTTTCAGTGCACTGGTCCGAATTTGAATCTCGTCGGCACGTGCGACATTGCCGGCTGGGGTATTGATGACGAGGGTGATCTCTTTGTTTTTGATGAGATCGACCACGTTGGGGCGCCCTTCGGAAAGCTTGAGAAGAGCGGTGCAGGGAATACCAGCATCGGTCAGTTTGCGGGCTGTTCCAGAGCTGGAAACAATTTTGAAGCCAAGTTTATGGAGTCCTTGGCCGATCTTGGTGGCTGCCTCTTTATCGCTATCGCGGACGCTAAGAAAAACAGAGCCCGATGTGGGCAAGGGTGGTTGAGCGGCCATTTGGGCTTTGGCGTAAGCTAGACCGAAGGATCGATCGATGCCCATGACCTCGCCCGTGGATTTCATTTCAGGACCTAGGAGGATGTCTGTCCCAGGGAAGCGGGCGAAGGGGAAGACGGCTTCTTTGACGGAAAAGAAATCGGGAATAATCTCTTTGGTAAAGCCGAGTTCTTTGAGGGTTTTTCCCGCCATAACCCGGGAGGCAATTTTGGCGAGTGGCCTGCCGATAGCTTTACTGACAAAGGGGACGGTGCGAGAGGCGCGAGGATTCACTTCGAGGACATAGATGGTGTCCTTTTGCACGGCGAACTGGATGTTCATAAGGCCACGAACACCTAGCTCACGTGCGAGGGAAAGGGTTGCGGTGCGAATCTCTTGCAGAACCTTTTTGGATAAGGAGCGGCTAGGAATAACGCAGGCGCTATCGCCAGAATGAATGCCGGCTTGCTCAATGTGTTCCATGACCGCCCCAATGACCGCATCCTTCCCATCGGAGACGCAGTCAACATCCACCTCGGTGGCGTCTTCGAGAAATCGATCAAGGAGGATGGGTCGGCCAGGGGCGACCTCGGTGCACTCCTTCATATAGGTGCGAATTTCTTCGACGGAGTAGACGATACGCATGGCCCTACCGCCCAAGACAAAGGAGGGTCGGAGTAGAAGGGGAAAACCGATTTTCGTGGCTGCAGCGACCGCTTCGTCTGAGGTGGTGGCGGTGGCATTGGGAGGTTGGCGGAGTCCGAGTTTTTCGACCATGGCGGAGAATAGTTTACGGTCTTCGGCCCGTTCGATTGATTCGACGGAGGTGCCGAGGATACGAACTCCAGCGGCTTGAAGTTCGGCCGCGAGATTGAGGGGGGTTTGGCCACCGAATTGGACGATGACCCCGAGAACACGATCGTCTTTGTTCTCCGCGCGATAGATGTGGATGACGTCTTCCGCAGTAAGGGGTTCGAAGTAGAGCTTATCGGAGGTGTCGTAGTCGGTGGAGACGGTCTCGGGGTTAGAGTTGACCATGATAGTTTCGAAACCATCTTCGCGGAGGGCGAAACTGGCGTGGACGCAGCAGTAATCAAATTCGATACCTTGTCCGATTCGGTTCGGGCCACCACCGAGAATAATAATTTTAGGTTTTTGCGTGAGGCGTGATTCGTCGTGGTTGGGATCGTAGGTGGAATAGTAGTAGGGGGTGTAGGCTTCGAATTCGGCGGCGCAGGTATCGACGAGGCGAAAGGTGGGATGGATTTGGTGTTTTTCCCGCCAAGCGCGGACGGTACGGGTGCGCGTGACGAGTTCTTCGGGTGGTCCTGGGAGAATGCGGGCGAGATCGGCATCGGACAGGCCAGCCTGGCGGGCTTCTTGGAGGAGCGGTAATCCAGCGGGATGGCCCAACCATGATTCTTTTTCTAGGCGGCGCCCGAGGTCGGTGATTTCCTTAAGATTCTCGAGGAACCAAGGATCGATAGAGGTGATCTGGTGAATCCGTTCAACACTCCAACCTTGGTTGAAGGCGTGACTAAGATACCAGAGGCGAGCGGGATGGGGGGTGCGGATTTGGACAGTGAGAAGATCTTCGGGGACAGGAGGGGTGCGGGTGCCTAAGTCGAGGCGACCTTCAGGTCCCTTCAGATCAAGGGAGCGGAGGGCTTTCATTAATGATTCTTGGAAGGTGCGACCAATGCCCATGGCTTCGCCGACGCTTTTCATGGAAGTAGTGAGGACAGCTTCTGCCCCAGGAAATTTTTCGAAGGTAAAACGGGGGATTTTGGTAACGACGTAGTCGAGGGTGGGTTCGAAAGAGGCGGGAGTGACGCGAGTGATATCGTTCTTGAGTTCGTCGAGGGTGTAGCCGACGGCCAGTTTGGCAGCGATCTTGGCGATAGGGTAGCCGGTGGCCTTGGAGGCGAGGGCGGAGGAGCGGGAGACGCGAGGATTCATTTCGATAACGATCATTCGTCCTGTGCGGGGGCAGACCGCAAACTGAATATTGGAGCCACCTGTCTCGACGCCGATTTCGCGGATAACGGCAAAAGAAGCGTCGCGCATGCGTTGAAATTCGCGATCGGTCAGAGTTTGGGCTGGGGCGACGGTGATACTGTCGCCCGTGTGAACTCCCATGGGATCGAAGTTTTCGATGGAGCAGATGATGACGCAGTTGTCGGCGTGATCGCGCATGACTTCCATTTCGTACTCTTTCCAGCCGAGCAGGGATTCTTCGACCAAGATTTCGGAAGTGGGGGAGGCGTCGAGACCAGAGGCGGCAAATTTTTCAAACTCTTCGCGATTGTAGGCGATGCCTCCACCGGTGCCTCCAAGGGTGAAGGCGGGACGAATGATAAGAGGGAAGGTGCCAATCTTGTCCATGGCGAGATGGGCTTCTGGCATGGTGTGGGCGGTGACGGAGCGGGCGCACTCGAGTCCGATTTTGGCCATACACTCTTTGAAGAGTTGGCGATCTTCGCCTTTGCGGATGGCATCGACTTGGGCGCCGATGAGTTTGACATTGTGGCGGGTGAGAGCACCCGATTCGTGGAGGGCCATGGCAGTGTTGAGGGCGGTTTGGCCTCCGAGAGTGGGGAGGAGTGCGTCCGGCTTTTCCTTGGCGATAATTTTTTCGACTACTTCGGGCGTAATCGGTTCGATATAGGTGCGGTCGGCGAATTCGGGGTCGGTCATGATGGTGGCGGGGTTACTATTAACGAGGATGACTTTGTAACCTTCTTCGCGGAGGGCTTTACAGGCTTGGACACCTGAGTAGTCGAATTCGCAGGCTTGGCCGATAATGATGGGGCCTGAGCCGATGATAAGGATCGATTTGAGGTCGGTACGGCGAGGCATACCTAGCCAAGGTAGAGAAAGTGCGGAGATGGAGAAGTCAGAACTGGCGAGAAGGATGGAATTTGTGAAAAACGATTAGGAAAGTGGGAAAAAATGGTGGAGGGCTTCAGCGATACCATCGCCCGCTTCTTTTTTGGCAATATATCCACCCTCTTTTTTGACCTGTTGGATGACCTCGAGCACGGAGTTGGAGGGGCAGGCGAGGTAACGGCCGAATTCGGATTGGAGCATGGGTAAATCATTGAGGTTATCGCCAGCAATGAAGGTTGAGGAGGAATCTAGGTCGAGGAGTTTTTGAATATGGGCGAGGCAAGAGCCTTTATGGTAGTCGACGTGGGAGAAGCGAAAGTAGGGACCGTTGCGGACGGTAGCGATCTCGGGGTGGTTCTGCAGGATATCGCTAACGAGGGAGTGGGTGCGGGCGATGCTTTCTTTGGAGCCAGCGATAAGGCCGATGGTGCCTGCGTCTGGAATAACGGTGACATCGTCATGGGAGCCGACTTCACGTTCGATCTGTTCGAAGAGGGCTCCGTGGCGACCAAAGAGGGCTTGGTGGGCATCGGTGCATGGCTGATTCCATTCTTGGAGGGAGTGGGCTTGCTGATCTTTGACCTGATGGATTTCGCGTTCGACGGCGACAACCCAGTCTGGGAGGAGGGGAGCTTGATGAAAGACAAGAGCCTCCTTGAGGCTTTCCCAAGAACGTCCCGTGGCAACGACCCAAGAGATGGAGGTGGTTTTGCGAGCTTTGATTAGCCAAGCAAAAAAGTCCGGGGCGAGAGGAGCTGTTGGGTCTTCGCCTGCGAGGGTGCCGTCGAAATCGGTGCAAATGAGGAGTGGCTTCAATGGGGGAGATTGAATTCGTAGTGCAAGACGGATGCGAGAAAGAGAGATGCGGTTTCGGAGCGGAGGACGAGAGGGCCAAGAGAGGCGGGTCGAAAACCTGCAGCGCGGGCTCGCCCAACTTCAGCGGGGGTGAAATCGCCTTCCGGGCCAATGAGTAGGTCGAGGGATGGCACCTTTCCGGTGCCACGGATTTCGCTGAGGAGAAGGGGAAGAGGTTGGGCACCAGGTTGGAGGGAACCGATGATCCGCGAAGAGGCGGGGGCGGGATCGGGGGCGGAGAGAAAGGTGTCGAGGGGGGCGGATGGATGAATTGTGGGAAGCCAGTTCTGGCCTGACTGTTTACAAGCGGCCAAGGCAATGGAATCCCAGCGAGAGGATGATTTTTTTTCGCCGGTGGGTTTCGAAACGGATCGCTCGGAGGCAATGGGCCAGATTTCGGATACGCCCAGCTCGGTGAGTTTCTGGATTAAAAGTTCCATCGAAGCGGGCTTAATCAGGGCTTGGCCGAAGCGAATGCGGGAGGCTGGGCGTGAAGTGCGGGCGGTGGAGAGAATTTCGTAGGAAACTTCTTCGGAGGAAGTGGCGGTGATGCGAATGCGGGCTTCGGTTCCTTGGCCATTAAAAACTGCAGCGGAGTCTCCGACTCGTAGTCGAAGAACATCGACGGCGTGATGGGACTCTTCTGGGGTGAGGTGGGCGACGGATAGGTCGTGCTGATAGAAACGATGTCCAGGCATAGAGTTTAGGATTGGAAAAGTTTTCGGGCTTTTTCGAGGAAGGAGCGGCCTTCGGGGTGAGTGGATTCGTCGCAAGTTTTGGCGAACAGCTCGAGTGCTTCGCGTTGGGCGTTGGTAAGGTGCTTAGGCACTTCGACGGTAATGCGGATATGAAGGTCGCCTCGTCCGCGTCCTGAGACCGAGGGAACCCCTTGATCGCGGAGGCGGAAGACTTTATTGGAGGCGGTGCCTGCGGGTACTTTTAGTTTTAGCTCTCCCTCGAGGCTAGGAACGCTGATTTCTGCGCCGAGGGCGAGATGGGAAAAGGAGACAGGCACCTCGCAATGGAGGTCATCCTCGTCGCGTTGGAAGACAGGATGGGGCAGGACGGAGAGGACGACATAGAGGTCTCCTGCGGGGCCGCCGCGAGCGCCAGCTTCGCCTTGACCTGAGGAGCGGAGGCGGGAACCAGTATCGACCCCTGCAGGGATTTTGAGTTTGATGCGGGCGTTTTCTTCGGCGCGTCCTTGTCCATGGCAGGTCTTGCAGGGATTTTGGATGGATTGGCCTGAGCCCTGGCACTTCGGGCACGTTTGGGCAACGGAGAAGAAGCCACGACTGACTGCAACTTGGCCTTGGCCTCGACAGGTGGGGCAGGTGACGGCTTTTGAGCCAGCGGAGGCTCCGGTGCCATCGCATTTGGCGCAAGGCATGGGACGTCGGATGGTGATCTCTTTCTCGCATCCGCGGACTGCTTCAAGAAAATCGATTTCGAGATCGTAGCGTAGATCGGATCCTTGATTGGAGCGGGAGGTGCGACGACCGCCGCCTCCTCCGAAAGCGCCTTCGAGAATATCTCCGAAAATGCTGGCTCCGCCTCCTCCTGAGTTAAAGACTTCACGGAAAACATCAAAGGGATCATGGAATCCTGCTCCGCCTCCACCGCCTCCAGCTCCTGGGGCGAAGGCCCGATGGC
>CANESK010000072.1 GCA_947441075.1 Verrucomicrobia subdivision 6 bacterium | reverse complement strand
CCGCCCCACTGCCAGAACCAGACGCTTTACATGATCTGTCCGCGCATGAGGAAAGGCTACTCCATTACCCAAGGTCGTCGGCTCCACCCGCTCCCGCGCCAACAACTCATCGTAAAATCCCTTAAAGTTAATCATGCCAGAATCATTTTCCAAAAGACTGGCTACCTCATGAATCGCGGCCGTTCTCTTTGTCTCCTTTAACTCCAGAAGAAGCAAACCCGGCTGCAAAAGTTCACCCAGCTTCATCGTCTTAACCCTCCTGCCGTACCACTCCAGCCCAACTTGCGCCGTGCCAATCCATAAAAACCAAAACCCGTGGGATGAACCAGCCGAATTACTTGGCTGGCCACCGTTACTCGCAGACTTTTGCCCCTGGTTAATTGCCCCATCTTTACCCCGTCAAATCGCAGAACCGCCGCTACTTCCCCCTCCCCTAAACTCAACTCCACCCCCTCCTGCTCCCCCACCACCACCGGCCTCTGCGCCATAGCATGCGCACACACCGAAGTGAGCAACATGACCCGCGCCCGCGGGCTGACCAACGGCCCGCCTGCCGAAAGCGAGTAGGCCGTCGATCCCGTCGGACTCGCCACCAACAACCCATCCGCATGGTACTCCGTCAAAAATTCCTTACCCACCGTCACCCGCACTCTCACCATCTGTCGCCCCGACGCTGGCGCCACCGATACCTCATTCAGACTGCACCACGCTCCTTTCCTTCCACTCAACTTTGCCAAAAGTACCGAACGCGAGCTCAGCCCATACCGCCCACTCAAAATTCTTGGTAAAGTCTCCCGAATCTCGTCCACCTTGATCGAAGTCAAAAATCCCAGCGAGCCCAGATTAATTCCCAACAGCGGAACTCCAGAGCCCATTGTCGCTTGCGCCGCATGCAACATCGTCCCATCCCCACCCCCCACCACCACCGCATCCGTCCCCCCCCGAACCGCCTTGGCTAAACCAGCCTCCGTCACCCCCCTCGCCTTCACCCCCGACTCTCGAAAAATCAATTTCAAAACCTGTGCCACTCCCAAACCCCCACGCGTACCTCGACGCAAACAAACCACTACCCTTCGCATCCGCTTTACCCGAGAAGGTCCGCCTTGTGCCATAAAGTACCATTCACCGAAAAGCCTTTACCCTCAAGATGATTCCCACTCTTGCGCCAGCGCTCACCTCAAGTATTGTCAAAGATACATGGCGAGATTCCGTCTCAATCATCAATTGCCCCAACCCCAAGGGCTTTACTCCCCTGACCACGAACACGATGCCTGTGGCGTCGGTGTCGTCGCCGATATCCAAGGCCGTCGCTCCCGCACCATTCTCGATCGCGCTTTGGGCTGCGTCTGCCAACTCGCCCATCGGGGCGCCCTCGATGCCGATGCCAAATCAGGGGACGGCGCCGGTGTCCTAACCCAAATTCCTTCTAAACTTTTTCGGCGCGAAATCGAAAAACTCGGCCACCGCCTCTACCAAGACAACGATCTCGGGGTGGGCTTCTTTTTTCTTCCCACCAAGGACACCTACGCCCAAGCCCACATCCGCCGTATTTCGGAAGAAGTCATTACTCGCCGCGGCCTCCTCTCCTTCGGTTGGCGCGTTGTCCCGATTAACCCCCGTATTCTCGGAGAAAAGGCTGCTGCCTCCGCCCCACGCATCGAACAGCTTCTCGTCGCCCGGCCCGACGCCAAAAAACTTTCCGACGATGCCTTTGAACTTTCCCTCTTTTTGGCCCGCAACGAAATCGAACACCGCTGCGCAGCCGATCGCACCCCTCCCTTCTATATTCCCTCCTTCAGCTCCCGCCTTCTCGTCTACAAAGGCATGCTCACCGGCACCCAACTCAAAAGTTTCTACCTCGACCTCCAAGATCCCGCATATGAAACCGCTCTGGCCGTTTTCCATCAACGCTACAGCACCAACACTTTCCCTACCTGGCCCCTCGCCCACCCCTTCCGCATGGTCGCCCACAACGGGGAAATTAACACGGTTCGCGGCAACCGTTACTGGGTCCATGCCCGTGAAGCTGATCTCTCTCACCCAGGTCTCGACCCCGCCGATCTCCCCCTCCTCCACCCCATCATCCAGCCCGGCGGAAGCGACTCCTCCAGCCTCGATAACGCCTTCGAGCTTCTCTCCATCTCAGGCCGCGGCCCCCTCCACGCCATGCTCATGCTCGTCCCTTCCGCCTTTCACTCCGAGGATGGCCTCTCCCCAGAAGTCCGCGCCTTCTACGAATATCATGAGTGCCTCAACGAACCTTGGGATGGTCCCGCCGCCCTCGCTTTTAGTGACGGGCGAATCGTCGCCGCTTGCCTCGACCGCAACGGCCTCCGCCCAGCCCGCTACAAAATCACCAAAGATGGTCTCTTCGTCATGGGCTCCGAAGTCGGCATTGGCGATATCCCAGAAAAATCCGTCATCGAGAAAGGCCGCCTCGCTCCTGGCGAAATGATCGCCGTCGATACCGTCGCCAAAAAACTTCTCCGCAACGCCGATATCAAAAACTTTGCCGCCTCCACCCAGCCCTACGCCCAGTGGATTCAAGCCGGCCTCCGCTCGCTCCCCACTCTGCCTCCCACCCTCCCCGCCGTCCCTACCACTCTCCAATCAACTCTCCTCTCTTTCGGCTACTCTGAGGAGGAACTCAAAGTCGTTCTTCTACCCATGTTCAAAACCTCCGAAGAACCTACCGGTTCCATGGGCGACGATGCCGCCCTCGCCGTCTTCTCTCGTCGGCCTCGCCTCTTTTACCACTACTTCCGCCAACTCTTCGCCCAAGTCACCAATCCTCCCATCGATCCCATCCGAGAAAAATTAGTCATGTCCACCTCCGTCTACCTCGGCACCCGCCCCAATTGGCTCACCGATGGCCCCGATCACGTTCGCCTCCTTCAACTATCCTCCCCTGTTCTAAATCCTGCAGAACTTTCTCACGTTCTCGCCAGCAAAGAACCTCATCTCCGCTCTCGTACTCTTTCCGTCCTCTTCCCTGTCTCAGGCGGGCCCAGCGCCTTCCAAAAACGTCTGCGCGAAATCAGCGAAGAAGCCGCCACCGCCGTTCAAGATGGGGTGACCATTCTCTGCCTCTCTGATCGTGGAACCGATGCCGACCATTCCGCACTCCCCATGCTCCTCGCCATTTCCTCCGTCCACCACAGTCTGATCCGTGCAGGCCTGCGGATGCGTACCTCCCTCATCGCCGATACCGCCGATGCGCGTGACGTCCACCACTTTGCTTGTCTCATCGCCTTCGGTGCCTCCGCCATCTGCCCTTACCTTGTCTGGGAACTCGCCGCTCGCTGGCACGCTGAGGGCTCTCTCCCCGATCTCGATCCCGCAAAAATTCTTGCCGCCTACCGCAACGCTCTCGACAAGGGACTTCTTAAAATTATGTCGAAGATGGGAATCTGCATGCTCACCAGTTACCACGGCAGCCAACTCTTTGAAGCCGTCGGTCTCGGACCCGATCTCATCCGCGATCATCTTCCTGGCACTCCCTCGCAAATCGGAGGCCTCACCGTGGCCGAACTCGCCACAGAAACCATTCGCCGCCACACCGAAGGCTACACCGCCGCCGCGACCGTTACCGATCGCTTGCCCGACGCGGGACTTTATCGTTGGCGCCGAGACGGGGAGGTTCACGCTATCACCCCGCCTGCCATTCAAGCCCTGCAAGCTTTTGTCGGTCTCAAAGGGGCTGACCAGAGAAACCAGCCCGCTCAGTACACCGCCTACGTCGATGCCCTCGCCAAAAATACTCCCATTACCATTCGCCATCTCCTTCGCTTGAAAAAAGGTCGCTCCGCCATTCCCTTAGACGAGGTCGAGCCGATCGAAGAGATTCGGCGCCGCTTCACCACTGCTGGTATGTCTCTCGGCGCACTTTCCCCCGAAGCTCACGAAGCACTGGCTATCGCCATGAACCGGATTGGGGGAAAGTCCAACTCAGGTGAAGGCGGTGAAGACCGGGCCCGTTTTGCCACCATGGAAAATGGCGACTCCAAAAACAGCAGGATCAAACAGGTCGCCTCCGGCCGCTTTGGGGTCACTGCCGAATATCTTGCCAGCGCCACCGAGTTGGAAATCAAGATTGCCCAAGGCGCTAAGCCGGGCGAAGGCGGACAACTTCCTGGTCATAAAGTCTCCCCTCTCATCGCCACCCTCCGCCGCTCAACCCCGGGCGTCACCCTCATCTCTCCCCCTCCCCATCACGATATTTATAGCATCGAAGATCTCGCCCAACTTATTTACGACCTCAAACAGGTCAATCCTCGCGCCAAGATATGCGTCAAGCTGGTCGCTGAGGCTGGCGTCGGCACCATCGCCGCTGGCGTGGCCAAAGCCCACGCCGATGTCGTTCTCATCGCCGGCCACGACGGAGGCACTGGAGCCTCCCCTCTCTCCTCCATTAAATACGCGGGCAGTCCTTGGGAACTGGGGGTCGCCGAAACCCAACAGGTTCTTCTGCTCAACGGTCTGCGCAACCGCATCACCCTTCGAACCGATGGTGGAGTACGCACAGGACAAGACATCATCACCGCCGCTTTGCTCGGTGCAGAAGAATTTAATTTCGGCACCACCGCTCTGATTGCTCTCGGTTGCGTCTACGTTCGCCAGTGCCACTTGAACAACTGCCCCACCGGCGTCGCCACTCAAGACGATAAGTTTCGTGCCAAGTTCCGTGGTATGCCCGATGCCGTCGTCGACTTCTTTAATGCCTTAGCCCAAGAGGTCCGCGAGATTCTCGCCTCGCTCGGAGCGCGGAAATTGGACGAGATCATTGGTCATCCCGAAATGTTGGAAACTTTTGTTCCCGCCGATCACCCCAAAGCCGCTTTAGTCGACCTGCGACCGCTCCTCACCGTTCCCGATATCGATTCCTTGGCCCCACGGCATCACACTTGGGAGCGAAACGATAAATTGGAAGACCAACCGATCGACGCCCGCATTCTCCAAGACGCCAAAGATGCCTTAGCCAAGAAGAGGAAGGTGAAACTCTCCTACAAAGTGAACAACGCCCATCGTTCCATCGGTGCTGGTCTCAGTGGCGAGATCGCCTACCGCTACGGAGATGAAGGCCTAGCGGATGGTAGCATCACCCTTAAGTTTGACGGCTCCAGCGGACAATCTTTCGGCGTATTCCTCGTCAATGGAGTCAAGATGACCCTGCAAGGTGAAGCCAACGATTACGTCGGTAAATCGATGTCGGGCGGGGAAATTATTTTAATTCCTGCCAAAGCCGCGACCTTCGATCCTTCGCTCAACACTATTTGTGGCAACACCTGCTTGTACGGGGCCACCGGCGGAAAACTCTTTGCTTACGGGCAAGCGGGCGAACGTTTTGCTGTCCGAAACAGCGGAGCCACCGCTGTCGTTGAGGGTGTCGGCGATCACGGTTGCGAGTACATGACCCGTGGCACCATCGTTGTCCTCGGTCCGACAGGCAAGAACTTCGGCGCAGGCATGTCGGGTGGAATCGCCTATGTGCTCGACGAGGATGGTGGGTTTCAGAAACGCTATAACCCGGGCATGGTCAACTTGGAGCGAATCTCCGGTGCAGAGGACGGAAAAGTTTTACAGGCGATAATTTACCAACACCTCGAAGCCACCGAAAGCAAGAAGGCCAAAGAAATCCTCGCGCAATGGGACACCTACTCCAAAAAGTTCTGGAAAGTCATCCCCCACCCCCCTGTATCGATCCTGCCCCCGGCCCAACCTCAGGCTCTTCCCGTAGCAGCTAAGGCTTAGCCCTTCTTTTTTCCTCTCCGCTCCATCCCTCGCTTTTGCTAAGGTAGGACATGCTTCGAACATTTCTTTGCGGCAAAATTCACCGAGCCACGGTGACCGACGGATCTCCTGACTACGAGGGTAGCTTAGGGGTCTCTGTCGACCTGATTGAGGCCGCAGGCCTTCGGGTAGGTGAAAAGATCCTCGTCGGGGTAATCAATACTGGGGCACGATTCGAAACCTATCTGATTCCCGCCCCTGCGGGCAAAGGCGCGATTGTTCTGAATGGCGCCACAGCTCATCTTGGGAAAAAAGGGGATCTGCTCACGATCATGGCCTTTGCCCAACTCACGCCCGATGAAATTAAAACTCACCGTGCCAAAGCAGTTCTTCTTGGTCCTAACAACAAAATCGAGAAAATCTCCGAAATCCCTACTGCAAATCATTAGTCACTAACTACTTCTTTGAGGTCGGAGGTCTTATTAAATTAGTCGGCTTTTACGCATCTAAATCCGAGGTGTGAAGTTCCTGTACTAATCTCCCCCTTGCTCCTCGTCCCCAAAATATAGCGGGCGCAAAACTGGTCAGAGCAAAGAAACGAACCCCCACGATGAACCCGCTTTTTTGCCTCAGGCTCCTCAGGGTCAAAACCTTCCTTCGGCCCCTTCGGATCACGCACCACGCCACGCTTGGCATCTGCCTCATAGCTGTCCGCTCGGTACCAGTCGGAACACCACTCCCACACATTCCCCGATAAATCATACAACCCATACGGGTTCGGTAGATATTCTTTCACAGGAGCAACTCCCTTCCACCCGTCCTGCCCCGTGTCAGAGCTCGGAAAATTTCCCTGCCAAGTGTTCGCCATCCACTTTCCACCAGGTCGAAACTCGTTCCCCCAAGGATACGTCTCCCCCTCCTTCCCACCCCGCGACGCCCGCTCCCACTCCGCCTCAGTCGGTAACCTCTTCCCTGCCCACTTGGCATATGCCTCCGCATCCTCATAGGCCACATGCACCACAGGAAATCTTCCCTTCCCACTTAGATCACTTTTCGGTCCCAAAGGATGATTCCAACAAGCTCCAGGCACATAACTCCACCAAGCGGTGAAATCATTTAAAGCCACAGGATGATCGGGTGCCTTAAAACAAACCGACCCCGCCACCAGCATCTCCGCCGGTGCTCCCGGAAAATCTTCCGCCTTCGGCTTCCGCTCCGCCACCGTCACATAGTGGGTCGCATCGATAAATTTTTGAAACTGATCATTCGTTACCTCAGACTCATCCATCCAAAACCCGCTCACCTCCACCTCGTGCGATGGCTGAGAATCGGTAAACCCACCCCGCAATAAACTGCAGGTCGGCTTCTTGGGATCGGTAGCCGCCAAAGCTTGCCGACAAGCCGACTCTCCAGGCCCGCCCATGAAAAACCTCCCCCCAGGAATCCAAACCATCCCCTCAGGTTTTTCCTCCGCCGGAACCTCCACGCGGATCGGGCGTTGACAGCCCACCCCTGAAACAAGCAGCCCAAGCAAAGGCCATAAGATTCGATAATTCACTCATCCCATCCTTCCTCCAAACCATGGACAGCTCCAGCAGACAATTCCTAGACTCGCCATTTTCCTGCCTCTGGATTACTCTTTTCCTCCTATCGGACGCTTAGCTTAGTGGTAGAGCGCCTGCTTCACACGCAGGAGGTCACTGGTTCAATCCCAGT
>CANESK010000071.1 GCA_947441075.1 Verrucomicrobia subdivision 6 bacterium | reverse complement strand
TGGAAGCGGTGGAACTTCGCCCCGATTTACATGGATTGATTGCCAAGGCCTCGGGGATTGCTGATCTACCTGTGCCCCTTGACTTGGAGGCTGATGTGGAAAAATTTGTAAAAAAGGCTGCTCCTTGGGTGAAAGGTGAGCCGAGCCCAATGAGTTCCACGGGAAAAGTTCTTAAGGTGGAAGGAAAGGTGACCTATGCGAATGGATTAGCGGTGACGCGCAGTCTGATTTTGAAGGTGGGGGAGGTTGTGAAAACGGCAGGAGATGGGCGGGTACTGTTTGTGGCAGCTCCAGGGGTGATTGCGGAGATTCAGCCTGGGAGCGAAGTGCGTTTGGTGGAGATGAAAGGTAAATTTTCGGAGGGCACGCTTTTGGAATCTAAAGCGGTTTTGGATGCTTCCCAAGGACGAGCTTTTCTCTCGATTGCCCAAGGTTTGGGCGATAAAGTCCAAGCAGAAGTTCGCAATCCACAAGGCGTCGCTCAGGCAAATAGCACATCGAAAACAACAGGAGTACCCAAACTATGAAAAACAAATTAAACTTAATCCCGCTTGGAATCCTCGTGGCCGTGGCCACCTCACAGACTTGTCTGGCAGCAAAAGAGCTTAAATCAGGTTCGTTTGCTGTGGTCAAAAGCAAGGTGGAGCACACTCAGGGGACCACTAAATCGATGGCCAAGGAGAAGGAAACTGTGGATGAGAAGAGCGTGGTAGATACGGGTGCAGCCTCCTTTACCCAGTTGGACTTTTCTGATGCTTCAGTGCTGCGATTGGGTGCGAACACCCAGTTCAGTTTTCAGTCGAAGGAGCGGATCATCAAGCTTGAGAGTGGATCGATGATCATGAATGTCCCTCCAGGGAATGGGGGAGTCATGATCGATGGCGGTGGGGTGACGGGAGCGGTTTCTGGAACCACGATTATGGCGAATAAGGATGCGCAGGGGAACTTCTCCTTCATGGTGCTGGAAGGTAGTCCAGGAAAAGTAACCGCACGGGATGGCTCGATTACTGAAATCCGACCTGGCCAGATGGCCACCTTAGATGTGGCTGGTGGGGCGCCCAAAGTTGTTCCGGTGAATATGGATTCTATGAGGGATATTTCCCCGCTTTTTTCGGAATTCGAATCTACTATGCCTGGAAATGAGAAAATCCAAGCGGTGGCAGATTTGCAGGCAGAAGATATTCAGACCGATCTAGGTTCTTTGCAAGGGCCTGCTGGGGTCGGATTGACTGGAACGAGTCCAGCCCTTTTGGCGCTATCTGCGTTGACCGGTTTATCGGTAAACGCGATTCTCGGATCCAATAATATGTTCGTTGGGGATGCTTCTACTGCGGCGGGTACGGAGTCGGGCAGTGGGCAGAATTCCACACCGTTGTATGTCAGTGAAAATTCGGCGCCTAGCGATTCGCGACAGGCCCGTGCGAAAGCTATGGTAGCCTCTTCGTTGCCTTCATCTTCGGTGGATGATACGAACACGGCAGCGGGCGGTGGAGAGGATCCAGCGGGTACCAATACCGCCGCGGGCGGGAACACTACCCCTGACACTCAGCAACCGAGGACATTGCAGCAACCCCAAACACCAGTAACCCCAGGGTTGGCCACGCCGCTTTAAGTCTGTCATAGATACTTGTCTTTGGGGCGCGATTGAGCGGAACAAACGCGCGAAGGTTTTGTCTGAGGTTCAGCTGGGCTGGAAAAAGACAGGTTTGGAATGGGCTAAGCTTGTCGCTTGGAGGTGAGGCAGATTTCTTCTAGAACATCTGAATGGATTATAGTGCGACCGTTCTCTTGCCTAAGACCGATTTCCCGATGCGGGCCGATTTGGCTAAACGGGAACCTGGGTGGGTAGAGAGTTGGGCGAGAGATAAGGCTTACGAATCGATTTTAAAGGCACGCCAAGGGGCTCCTGACTTTTTTCTACACGACGGGCCTCCCTTTGCCAATGGGGATGCCCATGTGGGCCACGCTCTGAACATGGTTCTGAAGGATCTTGTTCTGAAGAGTCGATCGATGATGGGATTTCATGCTCCGTTTGTGCCTGGGTGGGACTGTCACGGACTGCCGATTGAACACAAGGTGGTGACGGAGCAGAAGTTGGTTGGGGCGGAACCCGCGGTCATCCGAACTAAGTGTGAGGAGGTGGCTCGTCACTTTATCCAAAGGCAAAAAGAGCAGTTTCAAAGGCTCGGGGTTTTTGGGGATTGGGATCATCCCTACCTGACGATGAGTCCCGCCTACGAGGCGGCGGAGTTGAGGGTTTTGGCTGAGTTGGTGGAGAAGGGAATGGTGTATGAGGGATTGAGGCCAGTGCACTGGAGCACGGGATGTCGGACTGCCTTGGCCGAGGCGGAAGTGGAGTATGCGGACCGTGAGGATGAGTCGGTCTATGTGCGACTGGAGTTGAAGGAGACCAAAGATGAGGATTTGCTGGTGTGGACGACGACTCCCTGGACTTTGCCGGCGAATCTTGCGGTGGCGGTACATCCGGGAATGGTTTATGTGCTGGCCGAATCGGGAGATGGGCGAAAGGTCTGGCTGGCAAAGAGTCGAATCGAGGCGGTTGGGAAGGCGGCGGGGAAGGCGTTGAAAATTCTAAAGGAATGCAAAGGAACCGATTTGGAGAACAGATTTTACAGGCATCCGTTGGTCGAAAAGGAGGGGATGGTACGGTGTGCGGATTTTGTGACGGCGGACTCGGGTACGGGGCTGGTACACATCGCGCCTGGGCATGGTCATGAAGATTATGTCTTGGGGCGTAAATGCGGGTTGGAACCGTTTTCTCCGGTGAATGAGGCGGGAAAACTAACGGAGGAGTGTGGGGTCCCGGAATTGGTTGGGAAGAATGTGTTTGCGGCGAATCCTGAGGTAGCGGATTTGTTGGAAAAGAGTGGAAGACTTTGGGCGCGAGAGAAGATTCGGCACAGCTATCCACACTGCCCTCGTTCTAAAACGCCAATTGTTTTCCGGTCGGTACGGCAGTGGTTTATTCGGATGGATACCTTAAGGGACAAGGCGCTCGAAGCGGTGGGCCAGGTCAAGTGGGTGCCGAGTTGGGGGGAGAGCCGGATACGGGGAGCCTTAGGAACACGCCCTGACTGGTGTATTTCGCGCCAGCGTTCGTGGGGATTACCGATTCCTGCCTTTTACAAGCCGGACGGGAGTTCGGTATTGGATGCACAGGTGATTCGCAAAGTGGCGGATCGGGCGGAGAAGGAGGGGACGGGGTTTTGGTTTGGGGGGAATGATGGAGAGGTAGCGAAGATCTGTGGGGTGCCGGAAGATTGGAAGAGGGGGAGGGAGACGTTGGATGTGTGGCTGGATTCGGGATCGAGTTGGGCTTCGGTGGGTTTGGATGGAAGAGTAAAGTTTCCGGCGGATTTGTATTTGGAGGGGAGCGACCAGCATCGGGGTTGGTTTCAGTCGAGTTTACTTCTTTCGGTGGCGTTAACGGGGAAGGCTCCATTCAAGGCGGTGTTGACCAATGGATTTGTGGTGGATGTGGATGGAAAAAAGATGTCGAAATCGCGGGGGAAACCACCTGCGCTGATGGAGTTAGTGGAAAAGTACGGGGCGGATGTGGTGCGGTTGTGGGTGGCGAGTGAAGACGCGAGGGAGGATGTTCCTTTTTCAACGGAGATCTTTGGCAGGGTGGGGGATAGTTATCGGTTGGTAAGGAATTCTCTAAGAATCCTGCTGGGGAATCTGGCTGGTTTCGACCCTAAGCGTGATGCGGTGGGTTTAGGGGATAGGGAGCCTTTGGACCGATATATTTTGGCGAAGCTGGCGGGGTTGGTGAAAACGGTGATGGAAGCATACGAGAGCTACAACTTTCCAGCGGTCTATCATGCTTTGAATCGGTTTTGCTCTGTGGAGCTGAGCGCGTTTTATGTGGATGCGTGTAAGGACAGAATTTATTGCGATGGGGAGAATGATCGGAAGCGGCGGTCGGCCCAGACTACGATGGCGGAGGTGCTGGAAGCGTTGGTGAAGTTGGTGGCACCAGTTCTCGTGTTTACAGCTGAGGAAGCGTGGCAGGGTCGGCCCGGTTCGAGTGGGAGTTCGGTCCATCTCGAAAAGTTTCCTGAAGTGATTTGGCCTCCGAACTGGACGCAGGAGGAGGAGGGAAGATGGGACAAGCTTTTGCAGGTGAGGGGTAAGATCAATGAGGCATTGGAAGAGCAGAGAAAATTAAAGAAGATGGGAAAGAGTTTGGAGGCGAGGGTGCAGGTTCGTGGTGGAGGAGTGGGGGTGCAAGAGGCGGGTTTACTGGTGGAGGCGTGTTTGGTCAGTGGGGTGGAGATCGTGACGGGTGGGAGTGAGGTAGAGGTGGCGGTATTTCCTGCTGAGGGAAAGAAGTGTGAGCGGTGCTGGAAATACGAGGAATCGGTGGGGCAAAAAGAGGCGCATAGTGCGCTGTGCGGTCGCTGTGCGGAGGTAGTGGCGGGGATTGGAAGTTGAGGGATGGGAAGTGGGGTGGGGGTTGGTTTCTTCCCGTGGCAGGCGGGTTGGTAGGATTCGATCAGGTCACGAAGCTGTGGGTTGAGGGAGCGATGAAGTTGGGGTTGGAGATTCCGGTTTCACCGGGGCTATTTTCGCTGACACGGGTTCATAATACGGGAGTAGCATTTGGGGTGGGGCAGGGGAACAACGCCGTGACGGGTCTGGTCGCGTGTGGAATTCTAGTATTGGCTGCTTGGATTGCCCGAAGTTGGGATTGGCAGAAGCGATGGATTCAGGCGGTGGCAGGGTTGATTGCAGGTGGGGCGATCGGAAATCTAATCGACCGGGCCCGGTTGGGATATGTTTTAGACTTTTTAGATTTCCATTACGGGAGGTGGAGTTGGCCAGCGTTCAATGTGGCGGACGCGGCGATAAGTATGGGGGTGGGGTTGGTGGTGCTGGCGTGGATGACGGGGAAGTCGATCGACAAGAAATGAAATTCGGTCAGAGGTCAAAATTTGAGATTTAGCAGTTTTTGATACGGGGATCGCCTTGGGGATGGTCGCGGTGGAAATTCTGTAGTCGGCGGACGTGGTTCATGGCGAGAGCACCGAAGATGCCGAAGGCGGACATGATGACGAACCAGAAGGTGTAGCCGAATTGAGCTTTGGTGATTTCGAGGACTCGACCGGTGAGTGCGAGGGAGAGGGCGGCGCCGTAGTATTGGAAAGAGTCGATGACTCCGGCGGCGAAGCCGGCCATTTTTTTCCCACCGATGTCCATGGGGGCGGCGGAACCGACGATGGAGTGGGTGGAATTGGCGGTGAGAGAAATGAGAATCAGAATTGTGCAGCCGAGAATAATACCGGAGGCGGTGGGGCCGACTTGGCCGTAGAAGAGGATGATTGCGGCCAGGGCGATAACGACGGCCTCGACGAGGTAGAGGGCCATGGCGACGGGGGAGCGGTGACCTTTAAAAACCGTGTCGGAAATCCAGCCCGAGAGGAAAGACCCTGCGACAGCAGCGAGGGGCATGAGCTCAAGAGTGCGGCGAGCGGCGGCGGGAATATTAGTTTTCATATCAAAGCCCATCTGATCTTGGAAATAGAGGATGGCGATTTGATCGGAACTGGAGCGAACGGCCCCGGTGCAGGCGTAGGCGGCGGCATAGAACCAAACGAGGGGGTGGGTAAAGATGGTGCGAAAAGATTCGAGGAGAGAGACGGTGACACCATCAGAGTTATCAAGTTCGTCCTTGATGGCGCCTGGATAGCCGGCTTCTTCAGGGGTTTCGCGGGCGGCGAAGAACATGAAAAGAGCGGCGGCGGCGGTGAAGAGGGGAGGGATACGAAAGAGCCAGCGCCATTCTCCTGCGGGAACGGTCAGGGCAAAGAAACTGAATCCAGCGAGAATGAGGGGAGCGAGAAAGCTGATGGCGACTTGGCCGAGCTGAATCATGAGGCCAAAGATTCCAGAAAAAGTTCCGCGTTCTTGGCGGGCGAACCATGCGGCGTTGATTTTGACCATGCCGGGGCAACCGAAGGATTGGAGGTAGCCGTTGAGGAGCCAGATCATGGAGAAGGTGGTGAAGGTTCCAGCGAGGGAGCCGAAGCCAAAGAGTAGATTGATGGCGATGGTGCCGACGGCGCCGATGAGGAGGGATTTGCGGCCACCGATGCGGTCGGTGAGCAGACCATTGATCAGTTGGCCCGTACCATAGGCGAGGGACCAGATGGCGAGCATGTCGGTGATCTGTGAAGTAGTGAAGTGGAACTCGGCGATCATTCCTGGGGCGGCGAAGCGGAAATTGTACCGACACATGTAGTAGGCGCCGTAGAGGCAACCAATGGAGATCCAGTTTAGATTTCGACGTCCACGGAAGCCGGGGGGGTAGGCGGGGCGGGCGAGTAAAGCATCTAAAGCCATCGGATCTACCTTAACGATTGGAGAAGGTGTAGTGAAACTAGAAAGAGGGTGAAGCAGGGGGTAAGTTGGGTTTATCCTTTTAGGATGAATTTGAAGAAGTATCGCCATGTGATCTGGGATTGGAACGGGACTCTATTGGATGATGCCTGGTTGTGTCGGGAGATCATGAATGCCCAACTCAAACAAAGGGGGCTTGCGACGATGAGTGAGGAGCGTTACGAAGCGGTCTTTGATTTTCCCGTGGAAAGTTACTATCGGAGGGTGGGCTTTTCTTGGGAGAAGGAGACCTTTGAAGAAGCGGGGACGGAATTTATTGTGGAATACGAAAAAAGGAAAAAAGAGTGTTGTCTGCAAATTGGGGTCTCGGATGTTCTACGGCAGGTAAGGGCGATGGGAGTTTCTCAAGCGGTGCTCTCGGCCTATTCCCACGAAGCATTGGAGGGATTTCTAGTCCACTTTGGGGTGCGGGAACATTTTCTGAGTGTGGCGGGAAGTGAGGATCACTATGCGGAGGGGAAGGTGGTTCAGGGATTGCGGATGCTGGAGAGGTTGCATGTGGCGCCTGAGGAGACGGTGCTGATTGGGGATACGACCCACGATGCGGAAGTGGCCAAGGCGATGGGGGTAGCCTGTGTTTTGATTCCCTGTGGGCATAATAGTCGGGATCGGTTGGTGCGATGTGGGGTGGAAGTGATTGCTGGACTAGGGGAATTACGATTTGGTTAAGGGAGTGGGGCTGGTTCCAATTAAAAAAAACCTCACAGGGTGGGGGCGGGTTCGGTAGGATGAGATCTGGATGAAAGTCGCGATGATCGATTATGGCCGGGGGAATATGCGAAGCGTAGAGCGGGCTTTGGAGGAGGCTGGGGCTGAGGTGAAGCGGGTGGAGAGCGGTGAGGAGTTGCAGGGGGTGGAGACGGTGGTGTTGCCAGGGGTGGGGTCTTTCGGGGATGCGGTAGAGGGATTGAAGCAGAGAAAATTATGGGATCCACTGCGGGAGTGGGTCAAAGCGGATCAGCCGTTTCTGGGGATCTGTCTGGGGTTTCAGCTATTGTGGGAAGAAGGAGAGGAGGCCCCTGGGGTGAAGGGGCTAGGTATTTTGCCAGGGCGGGTGGTGAAGTTTTCTGGAAAGGGCATCAAGATCCCGCTGATCGGATGGAGTGAGGTAAAACCGAAGAGTGGGTCGGGAGATTTGTTTAAAGGTGGAGATAGGTTTTTTTATCATGTGCACTCGTACCGTCCTGAATCTGCCTCTGCTGATTGGCTAATCTGTGAAACCGAATATGGGGGTTGGTTTCCGAGCGGAGTGCGAAAAGGGCGTGTGGCGGGCTTCCAGTTTCATCCCGAGAAGAGTCAGGACACAGGGATCTCATTGTTGGGTAATGTTTTAAAAAAGATAAATGCGAGCTGACTTGCGTTCACGGCGAATGCTTCCTAAGTTTGAACTATGATTAAATCAATGATTCGTCTTACTGTGTTGGGGTTG
>CANESK010000070.1 GCA_947441075.1 Verrucomicrobia subdivision 6 bacterium | reverse complement strand
TGATGCGTCTCCTTGGGTTGACGCATCCCGATGCGGGCACAAAAAACCGCCGACACATTCCTGTGCGGGCGGTTGGCCTGCGGAGAACTTTGTTCGAGTCAGGATCTACCTGTCTCGCACATCGGAAAAGGACCTTGGGTTCTTTTCCAGCCACCGTGGGTTTCTCCTACCCCGGTTGGCGGACCCCCATCTTGCGGCGGGGATACTCGGAATGCTGATTAGAGATTAAGCCTAGCCGTGGAGGTGGTCAAGGGGTCTGAGGCTTTATGACACGCGAGGGAGCTAGGGATCAGGCGGCGGGTTTTTTGGCGGCGTCGATTGCTTTGAGATATTTATCGGGATTTTTGTTGAAGGATTTGACGCAGCCTTTGCAGCAGAAGCGGATGAGTTGGCCTTGGTAGAGGGTGTCGATGGTTTCGCCCATACCGCCGAGTTTGTCGCCAGAAACGGGGCAGGTGGTGAGGGGATAGGTTTTGGCGAGTTCAGCCGCTTTGGCTTTTTCTTCTGGGGTTTTGACGATTTGGGCTTGAGGGGCTTTAGGAGCGGCGGTGTCAGAGGCGTTGGAGAGAGAAATGAAGCCGAGGGTGAGCAGGGCGCAGGCTAGGAGTAAGAATTTTTGTTTCATTGGAAAACTCTGGACGAAAACCTTTCTGAAGCAAGGGGCCGATTTGATTCTCGGAAAGGATGGAGTATTATTCTCTTATGAAAATGGGTTTACTTGGATTGGCGTTGGCGGGTTTCCTTTTCTCTAGTCTACCCGTCCCGATTCAGACGGGGGTCATAAAATCCTGCTGTTGTGGGGAAACGGATCAGCCCTGTCACTCTCCGATGGTTCCCGCTCCCTGCTCGGCCTGTCCTGCCCCTTCGGGCGCGACTGCGGCACTTCCCTTGGTGGCGGTTGAGTTATCGCTTCCGACATCGACTTTCAGGGGATCTGAGGCGATTCGATTTTCGGCTTCTGCTCGTGCCGATCGCCCTCTTCTGACGCCTCCCCGAATTCTCTCCTGACTTGCGACGTGCCCGGCAACGATTCCGGGGTTTTCACGTCGGTTCTTTGAAACTTCGATCAGGAGATAAAAATATGAAATATGTTCTCTTGGCTGTGGCGGTGCTCTTCACCGCAGGATTGGCCTTGGCGGCCGACTGCTGCAAGTGCGCATGCGCCAAGTGCCAACCGGGCGAATGTCAGACCTGCGCGTGTGGGTGCTGAGCCTGAGTTAGCCAATCTGGGGCGTGTATCCCGCTGGGGTGCACGCCCCTTTTTTTGTTGAAAAAAAGTTAGTAGCGGCGGGGTACGCCTTTACTGGCGTAAGGGGACATTTTTTTGCCCCCGCGTTCGAGAGCGACGCTGGAAGAGGAGGAGGTGCATTTTGATTTTTTTCTGGAGCAGCAGGAGTCGTCTGATTTGCAGCACTCGTTACATACTTTTGTGCAGTTGGGGGTGGGACAGCAGGGCGAACTGGGAGGACAACACTCGTTGCAAGTTTTCATGCAGGGTGCGGAGTAGGTGGGTGAGGCCAAAGGGAGAAGGAGGGCGGCAGTGAGGGCGAGGATATGGATGGATTTCATAAGATGAGAATATCGGACAGGAGGCGAGGGTCAACGCTGGGTTGTGGGGAGAAGGGCTTGGGCGCGGGTACGGGCGGAGAGGGCATCGGCTGGGCGGTTGAGTTGGCCGTAGAGGGCGGTGAGGAGTTTCCATCCTGTGGGATTTTGCGGTTCGATCTGGGTGGCGCGTTCGGCGTAACCGACCGCTTCGGCGTACTGATCGAGTCCGGTGTAGGCGGTGGCAAGATTAAGCCAGGCGCGGGCGTCATTCGGAGCGAGGCGGGTGGCGGTTTGGGCGACGGAAATGGCGAGGGTGAATTCGTGGCTGGCATTTAAGCTAGCGGCCAGTTGGACCCAGGCGCGGGGATCTTCTGGATCTTTTTTGGTGGCATTCTCGCCTGCTTGGCGGGCTCCAGCGAAGTTGCCGGTGGCAAGGCGAGCTGCGCAGAGAATGGACCAGGCCCTAGGGGATTCTGGATTGAGGCGGACGGCGTCTTCGGCAAGGGGAAGGGCTTCGGGGTAGCGGGCGGAGGCGAGAAGGAGTTCGCTGAGTCCTTCGGCGGTATCGGCGTCTTGGGGGTCGAGCTGAAAGGCTTTGCTCATTTCTTCGATGGCATCGGGGCGGCGACCTGTTCCTAGGTAGATACCGCAAAGGAAGCGGTGGGGTTCGGGGTTTTTTGGTTCTTTGAGACAGGCGAGCTGGGCGTCTTGGGTGGCGGCGGGAATCTGGTTGAGAGCGATACGGGTCATGGCGCGGCGGAGGAGGAGTCCCGCATCTTCGGGATGTTGGGCGATGACGGTGGAGATGGCCTCTTCAGATTTGGCGTAGTCTTGGTCGAAAACGGTGTGTTCGGCGGAGGAGACGGCGGGATCGAAGAAGGTATTTTTGCTGGTCCATTTGGGCAGGAGGCGGATATCGGAGAACGCTTGGGGTTGCGCGGTGAAGTCCCAAAGGCGATGGAGGGCGGAAGTGGAAACGGCTTCGGATCGGGCGGGGGCACCGCCCCCGAGGAGGGCGAGGGAGCCACGGGAGGCGACGCCGACGATTTGTTGGTGGGGATTTAAAACGGGTGAACCAGACTGACCTGGCATGAGGGGAACGGTGGAAAGGAGAACTCCGTCTTTGGCTTTGGCTCGAACAGTGCCGCGGGAAGTGAGTGGGAGATCGATGGAAAGAGGAAAGCCTGAGACGGTGAGAGGGGTATCGATGGGGGGTTCCTCTTTGGAAAGAATCAAAAAGTCTGGGCTTGTGGCCTCGGTGCGAAGGAGGACGGCGTCGGCGGAGAAATCGCCGGGGCAGACGGCTTGGGCGGGGAAAACTTTTCCGAAGGCGTTGCGGATGGTGAAGCGGCGGCGACCTGCGACGACGTGGGCGGCGGTGAGAATGATACCGTTGGTGGAGACGAAGCAACCTGTGCCGACGCAGCGTCCTTGATCGTCTTGAATTTGGACAAGGGCGCGGGAAAGATTTGCGGGGAGATCGCCGACGGACATGCGATCGGGGCGGAGCATGGTGGCGAGGGAGCGGGAGGAGGCGTCGCCGAGTTGGCCCGCTTGTTCGAGGGCGGCTTTGGCTTGGTTAAGTTTGCCTTGATGGAGGAGGCTACGGCCAAGGATGCGTTGGACTTCGGGGTCTTTGGGGGCGACAGCCAGGGCGTAGCGGGCGGCTTGTTCGGCTTCGGCGTAGCGACCAGCGAAGTCGAGGGCGCGGGCTTTGAGTTTACGGGCCTCGGGATCATCTTTGTTCCACCAGAGGGCTTGGCTGGCGGCGAGGAGAGGTCGATTATTTCCTCTTGGGGGCCAGAGTTTGGCCTCTTGAGCAAACGCCGTCGCGCTAAGAAGTAGAAGGAAAAGTAGAAGGTGAGATCGGGAGCGCATGAAAAGGCCTTTGGGCCGTGGGGATTTTAGAGGAGGGAGGGTTGGGAGGCGGGTGGTTTGAGTCCGAGGACTTCGTAAGCGCGGGGGAGGGCGACGCGTCCTTGTTGGGTGCGTTGGAGGTAGCCTTCGAGGATGAGGTAGGGTTCGTGGACTTCTTCGAGGGTACCTGGTTCTTCGCCGACGGAGGCGGCGAGGGAGTGGAGTCCTGCGGGGCCGCCTTTAAATTTTCCGGTGAGGGCTTGGAGGAGTCGTTTATCCATTTCGTCGAGGCCGTGCTGATCGATCTCGAGCATCTCGAGAGCGGCGATGGCGGTGGCGGCGGAGGCAACGCCTTGGGTGCGGGCGAGAGCGTAGTCGCGAACCCAGCGGAGGAGATTATTGGCGATGCGTGGGGTACCACGGCAGCGGCGGGCGATTTCGGGGGCAGCGGCTTGCTCGAGTTGGACATCGAGGAGGGTGGCGGAGCGGCGGACGATAGTGGTGAGATCTTCGGCGGTATAGTAATCGAGTCGGTGGGCGACGCCGAAACGGGAGCGGAGTGGGGCGCTGAGGAGGCCTGCACGGGTGGTGGCTCCGATGAGGGTGAAGCGGGGGAGGTTGAGGCGAACGGAGCGGGCGGCAGGGCCTTGATCGATGATGATATCGATGCGGAAATCTTCGACGGCGGGGTAGAGGTATTCTTCGATGACTTTGGAGAGGCGATGGATTTCGTCGATGAAGAGGATATCTCCTTCTTGGAGTCCGGTGAGGAGGCCAGCGAGGTCACCAGCTTTTTCGATGGCGGGGCCTGAGGTGGTGCGGACGGTGGCATTCATTTCTGCGCCGAGAATGTGGGCGAGGGTGGTTTTGCCGAGGCCTGGGGGGCCGCTGAGGAGTAGGTGGTCGAGGGGTTGGGAGCGGGCGCGAGCGGAATCGAGGAGGATGCTGAGGCGGTCTTTGAGTTTGGGTTGGCCGGTGAAATCTGCGAGGCGGGAGGGGCGGAGGGATTGGTCGATGGCGTCGCTGGGTTGGGCGTTTAGTTTTTCGAGGGGTGGGACGGCCATAGGAAAGAGAATGGCGAAAGTGGGAAGGTTTGAAAGTGGGAAGGTGGCGGGCTATGCCCGATAGGAGTGAAAGAGAAGTGGACTGCTATTTTTGATTGGGATGGGGTGATCTTGGATAGTTCGCGGCATCACGAGGAGAGTTGGGAGAGATTGGGGCGAGAGGAGGGGAAGGTTTTGCCTGAAGGCCATTTTCTGAGGGGATTTGGGCGGAGGAATATAGAAATCATGAGGGATTTACTGGGTTGGTCGACAGATTTGGCGGAAATCCAGCGATTGAGTTCGCGGAAGGAGGAGTGGTATCGGGAGGTGGTGAAGGAGTGGGGGATTGAGCCGTTGCCTGGGGTGCGGGTTTGGCTGGAGCGGTTGGAGGCGGCGGGGATTGCTTGCGGGATTGGTTCCTCCACGGAGAAAAAAAATGTGGAGTTGGGCTTGGGGATTTTGGGATTAGAAAGATTTTTCAGGACGGCGGTGACGGCGGAGGATGTGCAGAGGGGGAAACCAGCTCCAGACGTATTTTTGGAGGTGGCGCGGAGGTTGGGGGCGGAGGCGGGACGGTGTGTAGTTTTTGAGGATGCGCCGGCGGGGGTGGAAGCGGGGCGGGCGGCGGGGATGAAAGTGGTGGGGGTGACGACAACGCATCCAGGGGGGCATTTAGAAGGTGTGAACCGAGAGGTGGAGAGGTTGGATGAGTTGCGGGTGGAGGAGTTGGCGGAGTGGTTTGGACGGTCGGCTTGATGCGGGGGAAACTGTTCCCTAGGACAAGAGGATGGGCAGGGCAGAATATTTGACAGGAAAACTGGGAGGATTGGTGCTGGGTTCCTGCCAGACGGCGGGCGGGGTTTTCCTGCTTTTGGGGGACACCATTCGCAGCATGTTCCGCTACAAGATCCGTTGGGATCAACTTTTGGAGCAGATGTATTTTATTGGGATTCGATCGCAGGTGGTGGTGCTGACGACGGGGGCCTTTACGGGGGCGGTGTTTGCGGCGCAGGTGTGGTTTCAGTTTAAGCGATTTGGGATGGAATCGGCGATTGGGCCGACGGTTTCGATTGCGATGTGCCGGGAGCTGGGGCCGGTTTTGTGTTGTTTGCTTTTGGCGGGTCGGGTGGGGGCGGCGATGGCGGCGGAGTTGAGTTCAATGAAGATTACGGAGCAGGTGGATGCGTTGCGGGCGCTGGGGGTTTATCCGGTGGAGTATTTGGTGGTGCCGCGTTTTCTTGCCTTAGTGCTGTCCGCGCCGATTTTGACAGCGATGGCCTTGGTCACAGGGATTGGCTGTGGGTACTTTGTGGCGGTGAAGATTTTTGGAGTGGATGGCGCGTACTACTGGGACAACACGGTAAAGTTTACCGATCGGAAGGATGTCTTGATTGCGTTGATCAAGGCGCTGATTTTCGGTGTGATCATTGCGACAATTGCCTGTCATAAGGGGATGAACTGTCCGCCGGGGACGGCAGGGGTGGGGAAGACGACAACGGAGGCGGTGGTAAACGCTTCGATCACGCTGCTGGTGGTGAATTTTTTTCTAACAGTGTTATTAAATGCGTTGCTCTATTCGAACTAAGGAAGGTGTATGTTAAAGCTCCAAGGAATTGAAAAGAGGCTGGGAGGGCAGGCGGTGTTGCGCGGGGTGGATCTGCGGGTGGCTCCGTCGGAGAGGGTGGTGGTGATTGGGCGAAGTGGCTGTGGCAAAAGTGTGATGTTGCGAATCATCATGGGATTATTGCCTCCGGATGCGGGAGAGGTGATTTTTGAGGGGACGAAGCTGACGGGATTAAGTGAGGAGGATTGGAATCCTTATCGGCGGAAGATTGGGATGCTTTTTCAAGGGGCGGCTTTATTTGATTCGCTCTCGGTCTTTGAAAATCTGGCTTTCCCGTTGCGGGAAGCGGGAGAAAAAAATGAAAAGGTGCTAGGAGAAAAAGTGGCGGAGGCGTTAAAAATTGTCTCGCTGAGTGGGACAGAGCGAAAGATGCCGGCAGAGTTGAGTGGGGGGATGAAGAAAAGGGCGGCCTTGGCGAGGGCGATTATTCGGAAGCCCGACTTAATGCTTTATGACGAACCGACGACGGGGTTGGATCCGATTGTGGCGGACAGTATTAACCGACTCATTTTGCATTTGGGGGAGATGTTGGGAATGGCCTCGATTGTGGTGACGCACGATATGGTGAGTGCGCGGATGGTGGGGGACCGGATTGCGTATTTGCACGAGGGAAAGATCTATTTCGAAGGAACTCCAGGGCAGGTGGATCGGTGTGAGGATCCGCTGGTACGCGACTTTGTTCGTGGGCATGCTGAGGGCACAGGAGTGACGGGATAAAGGAGGTATAGGATGAAAGAAAAAGGCTTAGAAACCAAAGTTGGATTTTTTGTTTTAGTCGGCCTTTTGGCGACGGCGAGTTTGGTGGTGGCATTTGGCAAGATCGGAAATTATTTTCGGCAAGGGTATCCGGTGATTGTGGAGTTTGATGATGCGCGAGATATTTTGAAGAACTCCAAGGTACTCTTGCGGGGGGCGCAGATTGGAATTGTGGGGGATACGCCGATTTATCGAGTGGGGCAAAACTTTGTTGAGTTGACCTTGAATATTGATGAGGGGACACAGTTGCCGACTGGTTCGAAGTTCAGGATTGATCAGTATGGTATGTTGGGGGATCGCTTTGTGAGAGTGGTACCGCCCGAAACGATGGACGGGACTTTTTTAGTGGGGGGGGCGAAGGTGAAGGGGGAGCAGGAGGCGGGGTTGTCGGCGATGATGGCTTCGGCGGGGCCGGCGTTAGAGGAGATACGGTCGGCGGCTCGGCGGGTGGATGAGTTTGCCAAATCGGCGACGACGCTTTTGCAGGAGGCGGAGCGTGGAAAGGGGCCGATTCATACTTTAATGAAGGACGAGAAGATGTCGCAGGACATGAAGAATCTGATGGCGAATCTGCGTAAGCACGGGGTGCTTTTTTATGAAGATGATTCGGCGAATAAAGATGGGGAGGCAGCAAAGCGCGCGGAAAAGAAATCGGCGGCGATTGATCGATCTAGGCCGTGAGCGGAAGAGTTGGGGCCATTTTGTTGGCGGCGGGGCAGGGGCGGCGCCTAGGTCATGATAAATCGGTGACTTCGATTGCGGGGCAACCGGTCTTGAGTTATGGGTTGCGGGCGTTGCTGGCTTGCGACGAGGTGGAGAAGGTAGTGGTGACGGTCCGGGCGGATGTGCTGGAGGAGGCGAAGGGGTGGGTGGAGAAGGAGTGCGGGTTGGAGGGGTCGAGGGTGGTGGTGATTGTAGGGGGAATGGAGAGACAGGATTCGGTGGGGGAGGGGTTGAAGGCGTTGGGGGCAAGCGTGGAGTGGGTGGTGGTGCATGATGCGGCCCGAGTTTTATTGACCCCCCGGTTGACCGAGCGGGTTTTGGAGGA
>CANESK010000069.1 GCA_947441075.1 Verrucomicrobia subdivision 6 bacterium | reverse complement strand
TAGGAGTCCCGGAAGGATGAAGGCAAGGAGAAGGAGGAAGGCGCCGAGGGGACCGAGCCAGGGGAGGGCTTGGGCGAGAGGGGCGAAGGTGGGATCGGCGCGGAGGCGATCGGCGGTGCCAGGGAGAAAAAGAAGGGCGAGGCCGAAAAGGGCGGCGACACCGAAGATGCGGTCGAGGAGGATGGAGAGTGCGGCGCGGGCTTTTTGTTGAGGGAACCAGCGAAGGAGATAGAAGAGTCGAATGGCGTCTCCGCCAGTGGAGCCGATGAGGAAGAGGTTAAAGAAGAAGCCGACGAAGGTAAGATGGACAGTGCGGAAGTAGGAGAGATGAATTTTTTGGAGGCGAAGAACAAAAAAGAAGCGAGTGGCACAGAGCAGGATGGATAGGAGGGTGACGAGGAGGGCGGCGGACAGCCAGTAGGGTTGGGCGGAGGTGAAGCGGTGGGCGAGGTTAGGCCAGTTGATTTTTCCCCCGAGAAAGCCGAGGACGCTAGCGGTGACGCCAAAGCGGATCCAGGGGGCAAGCCGGCTTAGGAGCGTGCGGGTTGGTTTTGTTTCCACCATGAGAGGCTGGCACGAACATCGTCCGCGGACACATCCGGAGATAGTTCGAGTGAGAAGTGGGTGTTGGGGGGGATGAGGGGAAGGAGTTGGGCGAAGGGGGTGGTGCCGTGGCCGAGGGGGAGATGGTCTCCTTTTTCGGGGGAGTAGTCGTGGAGGTGGACACCGATGATCCGTGGGGCGAGGCGGCGGAGGTGTTGGGCGTGGTCGATAAAGCCGAGCCAATGTTTGGCGGCGGCGTGACCGAAATCGTGCCAATAGCCAAAGGTTGGGGCGGGGAGTCGAGCGAGGAGGGTGTCCCAGAAATCGTCAGGTGGGATTTCGCGGGGATCTTCGCGGCATTCGAGGCCGAGGCGGAGGCCAAGGGAGGAGGCTTTTTCGCCTAGGCGGAGGAGAATTTCTTCCACGCGGGGCCAGGCTTTGTGAAAGGCTTCTTCGAGCGTGCGAATGGTGGATATTTTTTGGCGAACGTAAGGGCGGGTTCCGAGTTGGCCACTGAGGGCAAGGGATTCGAGGGGATCGACGAGGCGGCGGGGGCCGGCGGAGCCGAGGTGGAGAACAACGAAGCGGGCACCGACGCTGGCGGCGGCTTCGAGGGTGGCAAAGGAGTGTCGTTCGGCGAGGCGGCGGGCGGTGGGGCGTGGGTCGGAAAACTCGTAGGCGTTGGGGTGGGGGCGCAAGAGTTCGACTGGGACAGGGCAGAAATTGTGTAGGACATCGATTCGGGGTGATGCGGGAGTCGATTGGTGAGTGGCGAGAATTCCTGGCCACAAGCTGAAGCGGGTATTGTGGCTGATTTCCACGGTGGAGAAGCCGAGGTCGACGGCCTGCCGGAGAAGGGTAGCGCCGTCGGTGGTACGGTCGGCGTGCCAGCAGGTGGAGAGGGCGAGGGACGGGGGAGGCATACGGGATGAGTTTCGCGAAAAGAGGGTTCGGAGCGAAGGGAATTTTTTGGGAGTGGGGGCGGTAGAGCTTGGAGATGGCGTGGGAATGAGGAGGTGGCAGAATCGGGGGCAAGATGTTACGGCGTTTACGGATCAAAAATCTGGCGGTGGTTGAGGAGCTCGAGTGGGAGTTAACCGCAGGGTTTAACGCTCTGACAGGAGAAACCGGGGCGGGAAAATCTATTTTGGTGGATGCGTTTTTACTTTTACTGGGAGAGAGGGCGGATCGTGGCTTGGTGAGGACAGGTGCGGACGGTTGTGTGGTCGAAGGGGAGTTGGGTGGCGCAGAAAAATTTAGAGGGTGGTTAGAAGAGAAAGGGGTGGAACCCGATCCAGATGGAACTCTCGTGATTAAACGGCAGATCGGAATCGCGGGGACAGGGCGGCAGTTTCTCAATGGTTCTTCGGTGACGCTGGCGGTGCTGAAAGAGTTGGGAGATCGGCTGGTGGATTTGCATGGGCCACATGATCATCAGACGCTCCTCTCTCCCAGCGTGCAACGCTCGGCGGTGGATGGTTTTGGCAAGCTGGAGGCAGTGGTGGGAGGAGTACGGGCGGCGTGGAATGAAAAGATTGCGGCAGAGGAGGCGATGATCACTTTTCAAAAAAATATAGCAGGGGTGGATGGAGCGACTCGTGAGTTAATCGATCACCAGGTGAAGGAGTTGGGAGCGGCCCAGATAAAAGTGGGGGAAGATGAGCAGCTGCAAAGGGATCACGCCGCCGCGGGTCACGGGCGCCGAATTGTGGAGTTGGCGGCTGAGGTAAGCGGACAATTGGAGGGAGGAGAAGAGAACGTGTTACAGATATTGGGGAAAGTGCAGAAGGCGCTGATGGAGTGGGAGCGGTTGGACGGGGCGGCAGGCGAGTTACGTGAGAAAAACGAGTTGGCGGTAGCGGGGTTGAGGGAGTTAGGGCGGGAGGCGGAACGACGAGCCGAACAGGTGGGAATGGATGCGGCACGTTTGGCGGAGCTGGAGGGGCGACTTAATCTGGTTCTCGGGATCCAGAAAAAGTATGGAGGTAGTGCGGAGTCTGCCTTAGCGAAGTTGGTTACCTTAAAAATAAGGCAGACGGAGTTGAGTCAGGCAGAGGGAAGGGGGAAGGAGCTGGCCAAGGCGCTCGAGCAGGCGAAGGAGAAGCACCGGGAATTGTGCCTGAAGTTGGGAAAAGAAAGGGGGAAGGCCGCACCAAAATTCGCAGTGGCGGTGACGGAACAGTTGCGAGGACTGGGATTTCGGGCGTGTCGGCTCGAGGTGGCCTTGGAGAAGTTGGAGTCACCAGGAGCGGAAGGGGGTGAGAGTGTTGAGTTGATGTTTGCACCGAACCCAGGAGAACCGCCGCGACCCTTACGAACGATTGCCTCGAGTGGCGAGTTGGCGCGGGTGATGTTAGGACTGAAAACGGTCATGGCGGAGCGAGATGAGGTGCCGATTTTAATATTTGATGAGGTGGACGCGAATGTAGGAGGCGAAACGGCCCTAGCGGTGGCGGAGCGATTGCATAATTTAGGTCGAACTCATCAGGTGCTTTGCCTGACCCATCTACCGGCGGTGGCAGGAGTGGCCGATGCCCACTTCTGTGTGACGAAGAGTGTAGAGAAAGGTCGGACATTTGCGCGATTGGAGCGAGTGGAAGGGGAAAGTCGTGAGAAAGAGTTGAGTCGAATGTTGGGAGGCGAAGGAAAAGCCGCTCGGGCGATGGCGCGGGAGTTGATGGGGAAAAGAAAAGCAATCAAAGCTTAGAGCGTGGTAGGACGAGCGATGGACGGAGTGAAATCTGAGGGCAGATTCTTGGATTGAAGAAGGACATGATGAGATTTTCCAAAAAATGCAGGATGGGTGAGGTGCTGGAAGTTGCGTGTCCAGGGTTGGGGCAAGGGTTGATCATTCTGAAAAAGGGGAGCGGCTAAACGAGTCCAGGCATTTGCGAAATCGACGAGTCCGAGGGTGGTGAGTCCATTCCGCTCTCCGACGGTGGTGAGTTCGGAGAAATTAACATGGGAGGTGAGATCTTGTTCGCCTGGGAGAGCGAGGGGGTTGGTTGTTTGGGTGTGACGTCGGAGGGTGGCGAGAGTTCCGTTTGGGCGGGTGGGATGGTAGAGATCGGCGGCGGGCATGCCGTAGTCGAGAGTGAGAATTATTCCTTGGTGAATCTGCTGGGCGAGGGTGTGGATCCAGGATGAGGCGGAGGGGCGAACCTCGGCGGTGAATCCTTCGATCTGGGGAATTTGCCAGTGGCGAATCTGGGATTGAAGATCGTCAGGTGCGGGAAGATCGATCCAGTCGAAGCCTGCAGGGCAGGTAGTGACGAATCGTTCCTGCCATCCGGAAGAGCCGGAATAGCGGGCGAGGCGCACAGGAAAACTGTCGAGGAGTTCAGATGAGTAGAAAAAGATGGGAGAGGTGATAAGCGGTAAGGAGGTGATATCTTTGTGCCAGAAAATCTGGGTTGTTTTATGAAATGGAGCGAGGTGAGAGCGTTGTTGGGTGGTGAGGGCGGGGAGGGGCTCGAGGAGATGGAGCTGAGCGGCAGAGAGGAGATTTGGGTGATGAAGAGAAATAGCTTGGAGGAGATCGTGAGCGAGGAGTCCACGATCGGCGCCTTGTTCGCAAAGCAGAAAAGGGTGGGGTCGACCGAGGGCGGCATGAAGTTCGTCGGCTTGGCGAGCGAGGAGTTGGCCGAGGACAGGGCCGGCAGAGACGGGGGTGAGGAAATCGCCCTGGGTGCCGGTACGAGTCTGGCCTGAGGAGTAGAAGCCATGAAGAGGGTGGTAGAGGGCACTGGCCATGAAGTGATCGAAGCGGAGTGGTCCGTTTTGTTTAATCTTCTCGGCGAGGAGAAGGGTTAAGGGCGATGCCATGATGGTGGAATCTTAGGTGGATTGACTGCGTGGGGCGAGATTGACGAGTGACTGTGGGGGATTAAGTTGTTGGAAGATGAAAGGGCGAAGCATCTTGTGGTTGGGTATTCTCCTGCCTTTGCAATCGATGAGCCAGACTGAGGCAGGATCAAGCGCTGCGAACATTCCTGATCTGCCTTCAGCCAAAGCGGCCACTAATTTTCCCGAGGCCGAAGGGGCTTCACCGACTCCGGATTTATCGGGAGCGATGGAAGGAAGTACGACTTCAATTCCTCAACCCCGCCCGCCTGCGGCCGACCCAGCAAAAAGCGGGAGTAAGGATTGGGCGGCGGAAGCGATGATGGAGAAGCAGGCTGCGGCCAAGAAAAAGCAGGCTGAGGATGCGGTGCTAGAAGAGGAGAAGGCGAGGGATGCGGAGGTGACGAAGGCTAAAGAAGCGAAGGAGGCTAAGCAGAAATTGAAAGCAGAGGACGGTGATCTCTCGCAGGCAGCGGTTTCGAAAGGTGCGGTGGAGGGTTTCAAGCCAATGGATGAAAACAAACTGCCATCGGTGACGGGGATGGATGGGGTGAAACCGAGGGCGATGGGTTCTGGGGATGGGCGAGTGCAGCCGGGTTTTGAATCTTTTACAGGGCCTTCTTCGACGGGTCCGTTGGGGAAGGATTATCAGTCGGGGGCAAAACCGATAATGCCCCCAAGCGGGGGGAGTGATACGCGGTTGGCGTCGGCCTCGAAGGTGCCCGAGGCGCCATCGGGTGGGTACAAGAGACTTTCGCAGGATCCGTATACAATGCCTGCGGGGAGTGAAGATAAGAAGAAAGCTGCGGCTCAGCCCAAGCCGAATCTGCAGGGAAAGAATCCTCCTGCGGGAAATCCTCTAACTCCAGGATCTCCTGCGGGGTATGCCCCCTACGACAATGCACGAATTGTGCCTGACCCACGCTCAAACCGGAGATTCTGAGGCAGGAAGATTTTGCGGAGAGTCCGCTAAGGACAGGGTGTTTTCGGAGAGGAGTTAGCGTTTGCGGAGGAGTTCGAGGCGGCAGGAGAATCCGCCTAGATCGACGGTTTGCTGGAATTCAAGGCGCAGGGAGGAGGCGGGAGGTTTGATTCGAAGGGGATTAATCCAAACGAGGCGACCGCCTGGGCGCAGGGCGATTGTGGCCACGGCGAAGAGCTCTTCCAGGAGGCCACGGAGATTGGGAATGGGAACGCGTTTGCCGAGTGGAGGGTTGGTGATCATGAGGCTGACGCTGGCTGGGCCCCAGTTGTGGATGGCGGTGAACTCACGGAAATCGCGTGCGACGAAATCGGCGCGGATGCCAGGGAAGAGGGCGGCGGCCCAGTTGGCGCGAGCGGCGGCGGTGGCGTCGGGGCTGAGATCGGTTCCCAGAATCCGGCTGACTCCGGTCAGGCGGACGCGCTCAATGAGTTCGAGTCCAGAGCCGCAGAAAGGGTCCCAGACGGTTTCGTCGGCATAGGGACCTGCGAGGCGGGCCATGGCGGCGGCGAGGGGAGGGTGGGAGGCGGCAGGGACATCTTGCAAACGGTAAGGGAAACGCGGATCGGGAGAAATTCGTGGTCGAAGCTCAACAAAATCGCCGCCTGGGCTGGGTTGGACTTCGATGACCCAAGGAGCCTCGCGGGAATCGTTGAGGAGATCTGGGCAGAGGGTGTAGGCCCGTTGGGCAACTTTGAGAATGGCGCCGCGTTGATGTCCTTTGGCGACAAATTCGAGGCGGTAGCGGATGGGACCTGCGGTGAAGGCTTGCAATATCCGACGACTGAGTGGGGAGGTGATTAGGTTGGCGAGGGTTTCTTCCCCTGCGCTACCTGAGCTGGGAGGTAAAGTACCGAGAAGAAAGGATAAAGTAGAAAAACAGCGGAAGGCAAAGAGGTCGCTGAGGCGAAAGGAGGCGGTGGGGGCTAGGGTGAGGAGGCCGGGACGGATTTCCATAATACGAAAGAGGGCACCTGAATCTTTAATTTCTTGGGATAGGATGGGTTCGATGCCAGTGCGGCAACGGAGGTGGATGCGGGTTTGAGTGGGTTCAGGCAAGGGAACATCGAGTCGAATAGTGGAAGGCTTCTGCTGTCGGGCGAGGTTAGCTTTGGCTCGTTGTTCGGTGAGTGGGGAAAGTTGGGTCCCTTCTGAGCGGATGAGGTCGAGCGTGGCGGAGCCGCCGATTTTATTGAGAGCTTGGCCGAGGAACTTTTTTTCACGTTCGATAGGTTTTTTTTGAAGAAGGGCAAGAAGTTCGCGTTCCTCGGTTCGGCCTGCGCCGATTTTTGGGAGGGCGGCCATAGCGTAGCGTCGGATCTTTTCTGAGGGATCTTGCAGAAGGGAAAGCAGCCAGGTGCGAACGGTATCTTTGAGGTCGGGTTGCTGGTTTTCGGCGAGGCCGGCGCCGACGGCGCGAATGACGGCAACGCGTTGAATACGGACTTCGGGAGGGGCTTGATTAAAGCGGGGGACTTCCTCTTGCCAGAGGGTGAGCCAGGGAAGCGTGCGAAGTTCGCGGTAGAGTTTCTTGGTGGGCAGAGCGGATTTATTGGCCATGGGAGGGGAAGGAGCATCGGTTTGATCGGGGTGGAGGACAAGGGGGAAAGGAGGGGCGAGTAGGGTCGCCAGGGTGGGTTAAGAAGGTGATAAAATAAATTACCCTAGGACAGCTATTGTCCAGGCAAGGATGTTAGGGTGCTTCCATGAAAGTCGCCAAAGAGTTGTTTGATCCCGAGGAGAGTGGCGCCATCCTTGAAGGAATGCGCGTGGAGCTGATCACGACGGGTTCGGAGTTGCTCTTGGGGCAGGTGCTGAATTCTCATCCGGGCTATCTTTCTACTAGGTTGGCAAAGATGGGGTTGGAATTGGCTAGGCAGACGGCGGTGCCGGATGGGCAGGAGGCGATTGGGCAAGTCTTGAGGGAGGCGTGGGGCAGGGGAGGGGTGATCATAGTGACGGGTGGTTTGGGTCCGACTTCGGACGATATCACCAGGGAAGTGGTGGCAGAATTTTTGGAGAAGCCACTGGAGGATCGGCCTGAGATTGAAAAAAAGATATTGGGATATTTTGAGAAGCGGGGGTTGGTGGCGCCAGAGTCGGTCAAGGCGCAGGCGAAGGTTCCGCGAGGAATGGAGGTGATTCCGAATGATGGGGGAACGGCTCCGGGGCTTTTTTGGGAAGAGAAGGGAAAGATGTTGGTGGTGTTGCCGGGTCCGCCTCGGGAGTTGGCGCCGATGTTTGAGAAGTATGTGGAGCCTCGGTTGCGCTCGTACGCGGGACCGGCGGAGGGGATGAAAGTGGTGCGGGTGACGGGGATTGGGGAATCGGCAGTGCAGGAGAGGTGTGAGGGAGAGTTGCGGCGGTTGGGTTTTTCGGCGGTGGGGTACTGCGCGCGGCCTGGGGAGGTGGATGTGCGGTTGCGGGGGGCGGAGGTGAAGTTGCTGGAGGCAGGGGTGAAGAGGCTGCGGGAGATTTTAGGGGCGGCGGTTTATGGCGAGGGGACGGAAACGATGGAGGAGGTGGT
>CANESK010000068.1 GCA_947441075.1 Verrucomicrobia subdivision 6 bacterium | reverse complement strand
TTCATGGGTGTCGCCGCCTCCAAGCAAGCCTTAGCTCAAGCCCAACTCTCCGCTTCCGACCTCGACCTCATTCTCGTCGCCACCGTCACGCCCGACTCTTTTTTTCCTTCCGCCGCTTGTCGCATCTCCGCCGAACTCGGAGCCACCGGTTGCCCCGCCTTGGATATACAAGCCGCCTGCTCAGGCTTTGTCTACGGACTGATTCTCGCTGAACAATTTCTCCGTACCGGAGCCGCCAAGAATATCCTCCTTGTAGGCACCGAGCGCCTCTCCTCGGTTATCGATTGGCGCGACCGCAATATCTGCGTTCTCTTCGGCGACGGAGCAGGCGCCGTCGTCCTCCGCTCACAGTCAGGGCACCGCGGTCTCCTTGCTTTCGATTGGGGCGCCGACGGCTCCAGCGGACACCTCCTCCACCTCGGCAATGTCCAATCTCGCCCCGTTGCCCTCACCCCACCCGCCCCACTCACGCCCGACTGTTTCGTTATGGCAGGCAAAGAAATATTTAAACTCGCCGTCACCGCCATGGCCAACTCAGCAAAACGCACCTTAAAAAAAGCAGGGGTTAAGTTGGACGATGTTAAATGTATCATCTCCCATCAGGCCAACATCCGAATCATCGATGCCTTGGTGGAAAAGTTAAAGTTTCCGCGCGAACGCTGTTTCGTCAACGTCCACCGCTATGGAAATATGTCTGCCGCTTGCATCCCCGTCGCCCTACATGAAGCTGGAACCGAAATGAATCTACAAAAAGGGGATAAAGTTCTTCTCGTCGCCTTCGGCGGTGGCCTCACTTGGGCCAGTGCCCTCATCGAATGGTAACTGCGCACTCATTTAAGATTAGTATATTTGCAAATATGCTAATCTTGTTTTCGTTCTTCTCTTAACCCATTTCCTTGATCTGGAAATGAATCCGCCCCAGCCCGTTCCTCACTGGCCTCATCTCGTTGCCGAATTTTCCCGCGCCCTTTCGGTCGAGGGTCGCAAACAACTTGGCCTATTCGCCATCGAGGGTTTTCGCCTACTCGAACGAGCTCTCGCCACCTCCACCCCCCTCCCCCATGTACTCCTCACCCAACGAGATTACGAAAATCCATCCCCCCGCCTTGGCAAACTTCTTGAGCAACTCGCCCCTCTCCCTACCTCCCTTACTTTTGTTCCGGAGGATGTTCTAGAAAAACTCACCGAAGACCGAACGCTCGGCCCGGTTCTCGCCTTGGCCAAAACCCCACCAACCCCCGACCTTTCCCTACTTCTCGCCCAATGGCAAAAGCAACCGCAACGCAGAAAGATTCTCGTCGTCGAGGATATGGTCGACCCAGGCAATGTAGGGGCCCTCATCCGCACCGCTCACGCGCTCGACGTCGGGCTCTTCCTAGCTCTACGCGGAGCCGATCCCTTTCATCCCCGCTCCGCTCGTACCTCCATGGGAAGTATATTTCGTATCCCCATCCTTCGCTACGACTCCACCGATACCCTTCTGCAGACACTCCGCGAGCATCAGGTCTTCACCATCGGCGCTACCTCCGAAGCAAGCACCCTCCTCCCTAACGCATCTTTCCCCAACAAAACCATGGCCCTCTTTATCGGCCACGAAGGAAAAGGCCTCTCTCAGCCCCTCCGGCAAGGTCTCGACCTTTCCGTGGCGATTCCCATGACCTCCTCCATCGACTCTTTCTCTGTCAACGCCGCCACTGCCGTTATCCTCTACGCTATGACCTATCCTCCCTCTTTGAACGAATCGTAGAAAGATTCCCCTATCGACCCAACGGTTCCAACCAACCTCCCACCGCCTGCAACGGTTCCACCTCCCCCTCTCTCTTAATCCATACTGCCAAAGCATCCCTCGGCTCCTTTATTTTTCCCTCCCCCACCCACACCCCATCTTTCTCCTTTAACTCCACCCCCACAATCTCTCCTGCCACAAAGTCATGGGTCAGCTTGCGTCCCGCGTTCTCTCCCGCCGTCACCTCACCCTGAATCCCACTTCGCATCGGAGCCAGAAAAGCCCGCTGTGACTTGCTCGCTACTACCATCGGCGTCCAAAATACCTCCACTCGATTACCCATAATCTTAACCCGCAACTTTCCCGCCATCGGACCCACCGTCGTCAACGATCCCTCCTCCACTTTCGCCCACTCCCTCCCATTGAGAGCAAAAGCAGGAGTCTCCACACTATCCTTCCCCCAGCCTTTTGCATAAGCCCACTGACGCTGGCTAAAACTGGCCGACGACCAACGATCTTTCCAACCCAACGAATCCCAAGTGTCCACATGCCAAGCTACCGGCACGAATTTTGTCCAAAGACCTTCCCTTTCTTTTAACCGACTCAACCACTCCTCTGCCACAGGGCAACTCTTACACCCCTCCGACGTAAATAGCTCAACCATCGCCACCCGCTCGGGACCGGACTCCATCACCTTTTCTTCTGCCCATACTCCTGCACATCCCAACCCGATCCCTAGTCCTACCATCCACGCCCAGCCTTTCACCTCGATCCTCGCTTTTCTGACTGCGCTATTTTCTCCAATAGCACCGCCGCACAACGCGCTCCTGCACCCAAATGCTCTTGAAAACAATCCACTGCCCTCTGCCCCAACTCCTCCCGCCCTTTCTTAATGGAAAGTAATCCCTCCAAGTCCACCCTTAAATCCTCCGCCGAACCCGCAATCAATATCGCCCTCTTTTCTTCAAATTCCCGACGCAAAGGCATGAAGTTTTCCATGTGCGGTCCCGCCACAATTGCCCGCCCATGCCGCGCCGCCTCAAGAAAGTTCTGCCCTCCGGTTCCCGTTAGTGTCTTGCCGATAAAAACCACATCGGCCGTTGGGTAGAGATCCCGCAACTCACCCGTTGTATCCACTAGCAGAATATCAGGATCCGTTTTTCCTTCCCTCTCCAACCGGGATCGTCGAACCACCCTCAACCCCACCCCTTCCAACTCACCAAGAATCGAGTCCGTCCTCTCCACATGCCGAGGCACCAGCATCAATCGTAGCTGTGAATACCGCCCCTTAAGTTCATTCACGATGTCCGCCAGAATCTTCTCCTCTCCAGGGTGGGTGCTTCCGCCCAAAAGAATAACCTGCCCCTGATCCCACCCTGCCAATTTTCTTAACTCCACTCCTTTTCCTGGATGATCCGCCGCTAACGCCGCTACGTCATACTTCATGCTCCCCATCAAATGCAAACGTTTCTCAGGAAACCCAGCAATCGCAAATCTCCGCATATCCTCAGGGCTTTGCACTCCGATCCAATCAAACAGCTGCAAGACGGGTCTGACAAATGTCCGGGCCATCCGAAACAAACGCCGATTTCGACGTGAAAGGCGCGAGTTAACCAAAAGAATCTCCACCCCCATCTTCTTTGCCCGCCAAAGCATATTCGGCCAGATCTCATTCTCCACCAAGATCAACACCGAAGGATTGATCCTGCGGAACGCCCTCAACATCGAATAATAAAAATCGGTTGGCACATAGACCAGCCTTGTTTTTTCATCGAGCAACGGTTGCCCCACCTTTCGCCCAGTCGGTGTCCCTGTCGTTAGCAAAATCCGCAGATCTGGCCTTTGCGCTCGCAACTCCCGAACTAAAACTCGCGCCAGCAACATCTCCCCCACGCTCACCGCATGAATCCAGACAGGACGCCGCGGATCTTTCAACCACTCCTTTAACTCCTTCGGATAGTGGCCCAGTCGTTCCCCCAATCGCTCCCAAAACGGCTGACGTCGCCAGATCAGATAAGTGAAATACGGCCAAGTCAAAGCAAAACCTGCCGTGAAGAGTACATTGTAACCGATCTTTAAAAGAGGTTCAGGGATCGTTGTCATGCTCTTGGATGGGCCTTTCCATACGCACCGCGCAATCTCTCGGGAGTCACCCGGGTGTAGATTTCCGTGCTGGTTAAACGAGCATGCCCCAATAGCTCCTGTACCGCCCGCAAATCAGCACCCCGACCCAACAGATGCGTCGCAAAACTGTGGCGCAACTTATGCGGAGTCAGGGACGAATCTAAACCCGCCTCCGCCAAATACTCTTTCAGATTTCGTTGAAAAACCCGCGCGCAAAGTCGCTCTCCCCTCGGCCCAAGAAAAGCCGCTCCCCCCTCTTTCCTCCATGCCACAGGAAGCTTCTCTTCATACTTCTGCATCGCAACTCGTACCGTCTCCCCAATCACCACCAACCGCTCCTTACCTCCTTTGCCGCGCACCTTCAGCGTGCGGCGCCCCTCTGCGTGAAGGGTTCGCCATGAAAGACCCAGCGCTTCCCCTAGCCGCAATCCCGTTCCATACAACAACTCCAACAAAGCCGCATCCCGCCACTTCGTCCAAGCAGGCTCTTTCCGCCCTGTTTCCTTAGTTGGCTTTTTTTGAAGAATTTGTAAAGGCGTCGCCAGCAAACTTTCCATCTGCTCCTCACTCAGAAAACGCGGTAATGAGCGTCTAGGCCGTGGCAGGCGAAGTCCCGCCGCAGGGTTATCCGTCCTTTCCCCCCTCGCCTGCATCCACTGAAAATAGGTGCGGAGAGCAGAAAAACGCAGACGGACCGAGGCAGGGCCATGCCTTCCTTTTCCCGCTAACCCGTGCAGATAACTGCGACACTCCTTCTCCCCTACCGCATTCCATTCAGCCGGCATCCCCACCTGAAATTCTCCCAGCACCTGTCGATAGTTCCGCACCGTATTCGGCGATAAACCCCGCTCGTCTGCCAAGTGAGAAAGGAAGGCCTTAACTTTCGGGTTCACATCCGCGATGGATTTAGCTTTCAGGTTTCCGCGCTAGCCCGTGATTTTGCCGTTTTTTTAACTTTCGGCTTCCGCGGTTCACGTGGAGGAAAATCAAAAGATACTTTTCCATCCTTCCACATTAAGAAGGCAGAAAAAGGACGGCGGGTTTTATTCGAGATAAACTTCTCCAGCAAAGCGGTTTTACCATTTTTCAGAAGATCCTGAACCTCATTCAGCGCAATATCCCGACTGAGGATCTTCTTCGAAACCTTGAAGGTACAAGTCGAGGGCTTCGATACACTGTGCTCACAGACATAGCGCAGCTGGCTCATGAACATCCGCCCCTGACAAGCCAGACACGTCCCCAACGGCTCCTGATCGGAGAAATCGAGCGTTCCCTCCTCCTCCCCCACGACCAACTCGATTTTCCTGCCCTCCCCTAATTTGAGTCCCGCCGAAAAAGGTCGCCCAATTCGACTTCGAAATCCATCCAGCAATCCCAAAGAACCTTTCTCCAGCAACGTGAGAAATTCAGCTGCCTCAATCCGTCGGCCTGCCAAGACCTTCCGTACCGAGTACTTGTTGTCCAACGTCCGGTACTCGCGCAAGGTCTCTTCAAACTCCTGCCCCGATTCGGGATCTTTGAAGTCGAGTTTCCGTAAAACGTGATCCTTGTCCTGAAAGGCTCTTGTCTTCTCCACAATATCACAAGTCACCTTTTGGATTTCTTTCATAAAGTCGACCCGCTTCAGTCGACCACTTTCGATCTCCCTCAGCTTATGCTCCCACTCCCCCGTCAGCTCGGGAGAGTGAAGAATCTCAATACCTAGCGCATCGAGGGTTTCAAATAACCCAAAAGCTTTCGCCGTCGGCATCAACTCTCGGCCCAACCGACGGATATACTCTTCCGAGATGAGGGTCTCGATCGTTGCCGCACGGGTTGCTGGCGTGCCCAAACCCCGCGCACCCATCGCCTCCCGCAAAGCCTCATCTTCAATCAGCTTCCCTGCACCCTCCATCGCACTCAATAACGTAGCCTCGGTGTATCGTGCGGGCGGTTTCGTTTGCAATCCCACAGAAACCACCGCTTCTGTTTTCACCTTTTCCCCTTCCCCCACTGGTACCAGAAGCTTTCCCTCGTCCTTGCCACCCTCCTCTACCCCCTCTTTCCCGTACACCGCCAGCCATCCCGCTTCCTTTAGTATTTTGCCCTCCGTCCGAAAAGGATGCTCCCCCACCCGAGTGATACGGGTGGTGATTTCATAGACCGCTTCCGGATAAAATACCGCGATAAATCGTCGGACAATCGCCGCATAAACCTTCGCCTCAATCTCGTCTAGCTTCAGGGGAATCTGCTGCGTCGGAATAATGGCAAAGTGGTCGCTGACCTTCGCACTGTTAAACACCCTCTTCAGGGGCTTCAACCATCCGTTTTTTAATACAGTTTCCGAAAACTCCCCAAATTCGCTTCCTTTGAGGTTTTCCAGCGTCGACTGGGCCACCCCCAAATAATCCTCAGGCAAACATCGCGAATCGGTTCGGGGATAAGTAATCGCCTTATGCTTTTCGTAGAGTGCCTGCGCAATCTGTAAAGTCCGACGCGCCGAAAGACCAAAACGACTGTTCCCATCCCGTTGCAAACTCGTTAAGTCATAGAGTAGTGGTGAAAGTTGGCGGGAAGGCTTTTTCTCATCCTCCACCAATCCCAATTTCCCTTGGCACTCACCGACAATCTTATCTGCCCGCTGTTTATCCCAAAGACGTTCTGGTTTCTGCTCAGGCCCGCGATCCGCCGCTTTTTGCTCCGCTAACTTCTCGTCGTACCAACGACCCTCGTACTCTCCCGCCTTCGCCCCAAAAGTAGCCTGCACTTCCCAGAAATCTTTCGAAACAAAGGACCGGATCTGATGCTCCCGATCCACCATAATACTCAAGGTCGGGGTTTGCACCCGCCCCGCCGTCGTTAAAAAGAATCCGCCGCCCTTCGAATTCAGCGCGGTCAAAGCCCGCGTAGTATTGATCCCGATTAGCCAGTCGCTTTCCGAACGGGATTTGGCCGCGTCCAACAGAGGTACCATTTCTTCCTCCTTACGCAGCTTGCCAAATCCTTCTCGCACCGATGCCGGCGTCATTGATTGCAACCAAACCCGTTGCGTCGGCTTCTTACACTCCGCCGCTTCCATTACATACCGAAAGATCAACTCCCCTTCCCGGCCAGCGTCGCAGGCATTAATCACTCCCGTCACATCCTTTCGTTTCAGCAGTTTTTTTAACAAAGCAAACCGAGGAGCGGTCCGCTCAATCACCTTCAACTTAAACTCCTCAGGCACCAGAGGCAGACTCTCAAAACTCCACTTCCCTTTACCCTTCCCATACTCCGTCGGCTTGCACAGCTCCACCAAATGCCCAATCGCCGAACTTAGGACAAACTTGTCCGATTCCCAATACTCCCCCTCCTTTTTAAACCCCGTCAAAACACGCGCCAAATCATTGGCTACACTCGGCTTCTCCGCGATAATTAACTTTTTTGACATTGGTTAGTCTATACGAGTGAAGTACTTACCAGGCATTTGTCGCACCCGATGTTTCAGCTCAAGCTTAAGAAGCGTGGCGGACACCTTGGGCGAAGGCAACCCACATTTTCGAGTTAGCACGTCCAAATGCATCTCCTCCCGGCCCAACGCCTCAAATACCTTTTTTTCCTCCTCTCCAAAATCATCAGGAGTCCGTGGCGACGACGGCATTTCTGATCGCGGAAGTAGAAACTCAAATTCCGCTAGCACATCCTCGACCGACTCCACCAAACGCGCCCCATCCTTCAGCAGTTGGTGGCATCCCCCCGATTGCGGGTGATCAATCCTCCCTGGCACCGCAAATACCTGCCTCCCTTGCTCCAAGGCTTGCTTCGCCGTGATCATCGCCCCACTCGCTCGCGCCGCCTCAATCACTAAAACCCCCTTACTCAATCCACTCACGATCCGATTCCTCATAGGAAAAGTTTGCCGATCAGGCGAAGTGCCCAGACAAAATTCGCTCATCACACAACCACCCGCCTCCTCCATCTTTTCCGCCAGCGATCGATTTTCTGCAGGATACATCTGATCCATCGAACAACCCAATACCGCCGCCGTCCTCCCCTTGCCCGCCAACGCCCCCTGATGTGCCGCCGTATCAATCCCCCGAGCCAATCCGCTCACCACCCCCACCCCCGCATAGGCCAACTGATACCCAAGTTTTTTTGCTAATTCGATCCCGTACCCCGTGGCTTCCCTTGTACCGACGATCCCTAAGCAAGCCCCCCGCACCGCCTGAATACTTCCACGATAGTAGAGAACCATTGGTGGATCATGAATCTCTCGGAGCAGGGCCGGATAATTAGGATCCTCACAATCCACCACCTCCAGCTTATGCTCCTTGATCTTTTTTAGCTCCTGCGCCAAATCAAAACTCTTCTCCCACCTTCGGATCGAATCCGCTACCGCCTGCCCCACTCCCTCAATTCCAGCCATTTTCGAGGTTGCTA
>CANESK010000067.1 GCA_947441075.1 Verrucomicrobia subdivision 6 bacterium | reverse complement strand
CAACTGATTTTAGCAGATGATAGTGGTCTAGTAGTACCTGCATTAGGGGGTCGACCTGGGGTTCGATCGGCCCGTTTTGCGGGCCCGAATGCCACCAATGAGAGTAATCGGATTAAGCTTCTTTGGGCCATGAAGAAGTTAAAAAACACAGCTCGGAAAGCCTACTTTGAGGCCACTCTGGTCTTGGCTAAGGACGGGGTAGTTTTCGGGGTCGAGCGTGGCCGTGTATGGGGTCGAATTACCCATCGAGAGTACGGTTCGGGCGGGTTCGGGTACGATCCGATCTTTATTCCGAAAAGCTTTGCTAGGACGTTTGGCCAACTATCGCCAAGGACCAAAGCACGGATCAGCCATCGAGCTCAAGCAGTCAGGGGAGTCATGAGGCTACTTAGCAGGAAAACACAGCACCTAGGTGGCATTAATCATATTTGATACAATGTTTATTGTGCGACAAATAATACACCACGGGGTGAATCCTGCAGCTACCAGATCAGACCCCACCGCTTAGTAAACGGCCAGTAGACAAAGGCTCCTTTGCCAACAAGATTAGCGGTCGGAACAGGACCCCAACCCCGACTATCGAAGCTGTTGGGGCTGTTATCTCCCATCGCCCAGTAATCTTTGCCAGGAATGCGGTACTGATCCCCAGTTTTAGCAAGGTAGCTCGGGCCAAAAGTATATCCAGGATAGCCATCAGTTTTCGAAGCCACTTTTGCGCAAATCGCCGCTGCTGCAGGAGCTCCGTTAATCCATAGCTCGGGCGGTCTAACCTCGACCACGTCTCCACCAATGGCCACGCAGCGCTTAATGTAGTACTGGGAACCTTCAATCCCGCGAAGGCGTAATCCCGATTCGATGCCTTCAATTCGGTCCGTGGTGAAGACGAAGGTCTCCGCCCTTTTCGGTTTACGAAAGTGGTAAATCAGCTTGTTCACAAAAAGATGGTCGCCTGTCGCCGAACTAAAGTTCGCCAAAACATCACCCCCTTTAATCTGATCACCAGAGCGCAATCGCAAACCACCCTCCCTAACCTCTTGCAACGTTGTCCAAAGGGTTTGCGACCAACCATCCGCAATAATCTCGGTGGTCGTCCAAGGAATGAAGCCGCCCAACCGACCCTCGCGAACGGACAGAATAGTGCCATCTTTTGGAGCAACCGCGCGGTGGTAGCTTTTACCAAGCCAAATAAAATCAAATACTCGCGGAAAGAAATGGGGCGGAGAATTGAGTTCAGGCTGATTTAATATCCCAAGCAAGGTTGGTCGCATGGAATGAGTGGGGATTTTGAAGGGTTGAAAGAAATAAGCGCGCACCCCGAGCGCTAAAGCAATCGCCACCAAAGCCACCTCGGCATTTTCGCGGCGGCCATGATGTCGATCGGTCCGGAGTAAGTCTCCATAGGAACCCTCTAATTGAGTGAGGATTCCTTGTCTATCTCCTGCCACAATCCTCCAGTCTAGTGCCTTGGCGCAAAGGCCTCTCGCCTCCTGAAGCCTTGAAAGAAGTGCCGTTGGCAAGATATCCCTGCCGTAGCGCACTCGCTTAGCCAGGAAATGGGAGATCGCACGGAGCTGCGTCCGCTCTTCTTTCGCTTTTCCAAAAAAGAAGTAATCAATCATGATTTAATCTCCAAACGCCTTCAGGACCTGAAGAAAAGCTTCCTGCGGAATATTCACCTTGCCGAACTGCTTCATCCGCTTTTTTCCCTCTTTCTGTTTCTCTAAAAGTTTTCGTTTCCGAGAAATGTCGCCACCATAACACTTGGCAGTCACATTTTTGCCAACACTTTTAACATCTTCTCGAGCCACAATCTTCCCTCCAATGGCCGCTTGCAAGGAAACCTTAAAAAGCTGAGGAGGAATCACCTCCTTAAGTTTGGCAGTCAGGGCGCGTCCACGAGAAGGAGCCTTCTCACGATGGACAATGCAACTAAAGGCGTCCATCGGCTCCCCGTTGACCAGAATCTCAAGTTTCACCAAATCGTCAGCCCGATAAGCGCCGTGTTCGTAATCCATCGAACCATAACCGCGGGTAATGCTTTTGATCCGATCGCTAAAATCAACCAGAATCTCACTCAAAGGAATCTCGGTAGTCAGCATGACCCGCTTGGCATCCAGTGAATCAGTTTTTCGTACATCCCCTCTTTTCTCTCGAACCATGGAAACTAGGTCTCCGATATTCTCATTAGGACAAAGGAGGAACACGGTCACCATCGGTTCACGAATTTCCTCGATCACGCTGGGATCGGGAAGTTGCACCGGGTTCTCAACTGAAAGTATCTTGCCGCTAGTCAAACGGACCTCGTAAATAACACTTGGATAGGTGGACAAGACTTCCATGGAAAACTCACGCGAAAGCCTCTCCTGTACAATTTCCATGTGCAAAAGCCCTAGAAAGCCGCAGCGAAATCCAAACCCAAGTGCAGGCGAGCTTTCGGGAATAAAAACCAAGGAGGAATCATTGACCTGAAGTTTGCCCAAGGCCGTCTTAAGCTTTTCAAAATCCTCTGTATTGATCGGATAGAGGCCCGAAAAAACCATCGGCTGAACTTTGCGAAACCCAGTCAACGGTTCCTTGGCGGGATGGATTGAACTAGTGATCGTGTCCCCGATATCAATCTCTGCGGTGGTTTTTAGATTAGCCACTAAATACCCCGAGTCTCCTGGCCCTAGTTTCTTTCCCACCGTCATTTTAGGAGTAAATGTCCCCACCTCTTTAGTCTCGTATTTTCGCCCACTCTGCATGAGTTGGATTGGGGTGCCCGCGGTGATTTCTCCACTAATCACCCGCACATAAGCGATCACCCCGCGAAACGTGTCGAAAACGCTGTCGAATACCAGCGCTTTGAGTTCTTTACCGTCAGCGTTCTTGGGGGGTGGCAAGCGAGCAATAATTGCCTCCAAAACATCACTGATCCCCTGTCCTGTTTTCGCGCTGACGAGAATCGCTTCGTCTCCTGGGATGGCCAAAATCTCCTCCAACTGTTTTTTGACTCCTGGAATATCTGAGCTTGGCAGATCAATCTTGTTGATAATCGGAATAAGCGTCAGGCCCTCTCGATTCGCTAAATGCACATTCGCCACGGTTTGTGCCTCGACTCCTTGCGCTGCATCGACCACGAGGAGCGCTCCTTCACAGGCAGCGAGAGATCGGGAAACTTCGTAGGAAAAATCTACATGGCCCGGAGTATCGATTAAGTTAAGAAGGTAGGTTTTTCCATCTTTGGCTTTGTAATTCAAACTGACAGGATGGGCTTTGATGGTGATGCCGCGTTCCCTTTCCAAGTCCATTGAGTCGAGTAGTTGAGCCTGCATATCTCGTTCGGCGATCAGGCCAGTAGCTTGCAGCAGGCGGTCGGATAAAGTGGTCTTGCCGTGGTCGACGTGGGCAATGATACAAAAGTTGCGAGTAAGAATAGGGTCCATAGAAAAAGGAAGAAACTAAGCCTACCCTGAAACATTCGCCGAACCAGCAGCCGCGCGGAGATTGGCAACCGCTTGAGTTAGGTCGGATTGACTAAAAAGATGGGAGCCCGCCACCATAATGTTAGCACCCGCCGCGGAGCAACTCGCCGCCGTTGCATCACTGACTCCGCCATCGACTGTAATATCCACATTGTAGTTTTGCAGAACAATCACATCCCTTGCTTCCCGAATCTTCGGGAGAACTTCTGGAAGGAACGCCTGTCCCCCGAAACCTGGGTTGACTGTCATGCAGATAAGTTGGTCACAAAGTGGTAGAAGCGGAATCGCATGTTTTAAAAGGGTGGCAGGATTAATCGCCAAGCCCGCACGGCAACCCCTTTCTCGAATACTCGCCAAGGTCCGCGCCACTTGATGACGCGCCTCTAGATGAACATTTAAGCAATCGGCCCCTGCTTCAATAAAGTCGCCCGCATAGCGATCGGGTTGCTCGATCATCAGATGCACATCAAGAGTGGCCTCTCCCATCACGCGCCGCAAAATGCGAACCATATTTGCCCCAAATGAAATATTAGGAACAAAGTGACCGTCCATAATATCGATGTGCACCCACTCTGCTCCACTGGCCCGGATTCGTTCCGCCTCATCCTCAATCCGGCCTAGGTTGGCACCCAATATCGAAGGAGCGATCACGATGGGACGATTCGTCATGAGTTTTTCGCTTTCTGCATAATTTCAATCTCATAACCCTCAGGGGCATCGAGAAAAGCAAAATGCGCTCCTTCATCAGTTTGGGTCGGACCATCGGACCATGGGTAACCCTTGGCTTTGGCATAACGCCCAAAGGCTTCCAGATCATCCACCTCGAAGGCGAGGTGCATCAGATCCGCAGGTACTTTTACCGGACCTGCTTTGGGATAGTGGCAAAGCTCTAAACACTCACCCCCTGCCTCTGATTGAAGGAAAACCAGAGTACTTCCACGGGGAGAAGTGCTTCGCGAGATCTGCTTCAATCCAAGGACATTCCCGTAAAAATCAACAGACTTCTCAAGATTTTCAACGCGCAATCGAGTATGGAGCCATCGGCCAACTTTCATCAGAGGAGCTATCATTCCTCCCCTACCCCTTTTCGTCGAACATGTAATCTCGACTATTCCGCCTCCGATTTCGAATCACGATCGAGCAGAGAAGTTAAGCCCTCTTTGGGCGACTTTCCCTCAAAGAGAACTTGGTAAAGTTGGCGAGCTACTGGAGCCTCCACATGTTTCCGCGCTAGCATTTTATGGAGGGCCTGTGTTGTCCAAACTCCCTCACAAACTCCTTCAACTGAGGCGATAGCTTTCTCAAGAGAATCTCCTTTTCCGATCCGTTGACCGACCCTGCGATTCCGACTCGCCTGGCTGTAGGAGGTTAAAAGAAGGTCTCCAATTCCACTTAGGCCCTGAAGGGTCTCCTCCCGTGCCCCGAACTGCACCGCGACCCGCGTCATCTCTCGCAGACTCCTTGTCGTCAGTCCTGCTAAACTATTTTCACCGAGACCGAGGCCTACACACATTCCCGCCGCCAAGGCATAAACATTCTTTAAGGCGCCACCCCACTCCACCCCAGCAAGATCGGTACTGCGATAGACCCGTAAACCCGTGCCGTGCAGCGCCGCCTGTACGCTGGTGGCGAGGGATTCATCTTGAGCAGCGGCTACTAGGGCGGTCGGTACCCTTTGTACCAGCTCGGCAGCTAAACTCGGCCCCGACACCACCGCAACGGGAGTTCCAGGCCAAACGTGACCCACAATTTCACTTACCCGTTGGCCAGTAGAAATCTCAATCCCTTTGGATAAATTAACCACTGGGCACATACCTGCAAACGAGTGCAAGTTCTGCAGAACTTCACGAACCACTTGAGTGGGCAAGGCAATCCAGATTAATTCGGTTCCCTTAGGAATTTCACGCCCGCCTTTTTCCACCCAGTGAACGTCATGCCCACGGGTTTGTAGAATTTCTCCTAGCGCTTTTCCCCAGGCTCCTTTGCCCAGAACGGTGATCTTCATGCCTTTCACTTCTTTACCAGCTTGCTCTCCCGCCCTTGAAGGAGTCGAACGAGATTATCCCGATGTCGAATCCAGATTAATCCAGCCATACCCACGGCGGCCCACTGCAGAAGGGGTCGCCCTGAATCGAGGCCGAAAACCAAAAAGGGAAACGCCGAGGCCGCCACCAACGAAGCGACCGAAACAATTCGGCTAATGAGAAAAACAACTCCCCAAACTCCAATCACCGATATTCCCACCCAAGGGGTAAGGGCTAGCAGGGCCCCCGCGGAGGTGGCCACCCCTTTTCCGCCCCGAAATCCAAGCCATGGAGAAAAAACGTGGCCAAGAACGGCCATCACTGCCGCCCCCACTGCGGTTGAATCTCCTGCATGACCCACTTTTATGGCTAAGGCCACCGCGAGCCACCCTTTGCCAAGATCCAAGGCCAAAACTAGGAATCCCCACTTTTTCCCCAAAACTCTGCCCACATTGGTGGCGCCAGTGTTTTTACTCCCCTGCCCGCGGACATCGATCCCCCGAAAACGCCCCAGCCAGTAGCCAAAGGATAAAGATCCTAGAAAAAACGCCAAAATGATATAGAGACAATCGAAATACACCCTTGCGAGATGAACCAAGCAACCGACGAGAGCAAGTAAAACCTATGGTTATTTTTGCTTTGGGGTACCTACACTTTTAGGGTAGGTTTACCCATTGTGCCTGAGATTTCTGCCACGCAATTAACAGGGTCCCATGTCGACACCTTCCGCAAAGCGAAGGATGCTGTGGCCCGCCAAAATCACGACTACGTCCTGATGCTCATGCCACCCGTTCTCGAGGCTCAGCCCGGTTTTCTCGAAGGCCGGAAACTTCTTCGCGCCAGCCAACTGGCCAAGGCCAAAGGCGCCTCCAAGATGGATAAAAACATGGCAGCAGTTCGAATCACCCCGATCATCATGCAGGCGAAGATGGCGGCGGGAAAATCTTTGGGCTCGGGCATGGCTAAACTAGAGGAAGCCTTGGCCCTAGACCCTCATAGCCCCCAAGCTAACAGCGCCCTTGCCGAAATGGCCCTCACCAATGATTTATCCGGAACTGCAATCTTTGCTTATGAAACCATTCGAGCAGGAAAACCCCAAGACACCGCCAATCTCCACGGACTTGCTAAAGCGCTCATCGCGGCCAAGGAAATGGGAAAAGCTCGCGATGTTTATCAATCGATCCTCGAGCTTGTGCCCAATGACGGAGCCGCTCTCAAAGGAATGAAAGACGCCAGCGCGCTGGTTGCCACCCAAGACGGGGGTTGGGAAAAATCTGAAGACTTCCGAGATTCCTTGAAAAATAAGGAAGAGAGTCTGGCCTTAGAGGCCTCCTCAAAGGTTGTGAAAACGGCTGAAGCCATGGCCGAACAGCTGACTCGACTTCATGCCCAATTTGAAAAAGAGCCACAGAACGTAACCCTAGCCCGCCAAATTGCAGAGCTATGCGAACAGCAGGGCTCTCTCGAATACGCCCTTCAGTGGTTTCAGTTCGCCTATGACATGACGCAAAAGACCGATCCCAATCTGGAAAAATCCGTCTTTCGCATTCGCCTTGCCCTGCTCGACGCCGAAATGAATCAAGCCCGCACCGATCAGGTAGACCCTTCCCTCCTCACCGGTATTGAGGCCCGCGCCAAGACATTAGTGCTGGAGGGAGCGCGAGAACGTGTCGCCCGCTATCCGAACGACCTACAATACCGCTACGATCTAGGCGAAGCTCTCATCGAGAATGGGCTCTATAAAGAAGCGGTTCCAGAGCTACAGCAAGCCTTGCGGCAACCTTCGGTGCGTCACCGTGCTCTCAACCTCCTTGGAGTTTCCTACCAAAAACGAAAAATGCTCGATCTTGCGGCCAAACAGTTCGCCCTAGCGGCTTCCGAGATTGTCGCGATGGACGCAGTGAAAAAGGATGCCATCTATAACCTTGGCGTGATCTTAGAAGAAATGGGCAAGAAAGATGAATCTCTCGAAGAATTTAAAAAGATTTACGAAGTGGACAGCCAATTTCGAGATATCGCCGATCGAGTCGAAGCGGCCTACCAACAGTCCTAGAAAGGCGAAAGCCGGACGGCCTTTACGCCGCCCGGCTCTCCTCCTGTGGAACCCGTAAGCCGGATTCTGTGACCTTCCGAGTTTCCCCAGTCGGCCGGCAGTCATTTCTCTAGCCCGCCTTGTGGCGGACTCCGGTTCAGCGTTACCGCCGTTCCGATGCAGCACCAACCCGGGGGTGTTCTGCTTGCGCAGAACGGGCGGGCCACCCATTCCCCCTGTTCGGCCTTGCACCATCCGTGGTTTATCTATCTCTCTGGTTACCCAGAAAGCGGTGGGCTCTTACCCCGCCATTTCACCCTTACCTAGCTTGCGCCAGGCGGTATATTTTCTGTGACACTTTCCGTCAACCCCGACTTGCGTCGAAGCTGCCCCCAGCTTTCCCGGGGCGGATTGCCCTGTGGTGTCCGGACTTTCCTCCGCTAAACCTCCGTAGAGATCTGGCGGCGACTGCCCTGGTTCCGTTTGAAAGCATAAAGCCAAAATCCCAGCTGACAATCCCTAGGCTTGAGTGCCAGAACCAAGATCGAAACCTAGATTATCCCACTCCCTCCCCAAACCCCAATCAACCTTACTCCATCCAGATCAATGGATTCCAAGTGCACAGAACAATCAACTCCAAAACCAAGGCAATCAGAAATGTCGGAACCAGAATGGTTAAACCGAGGCCTATGGCGATGGGAAAGTGGCGGTTATCGGTTCGGTGCTTCGCCAACTGAGCCCCAGCTACCAAAACCACCGCAGCACCTAAAGTCATTGAAGTAATGATCATGGATTCGTTCTACGGTAACCAAGACTGAAGGCAAGTCGCCCTTCATTGAATGCTGTGAGGAGCCTAGTCCCTGGACTTGCCCTGCCCATCGATCATTTTTGTTTGAGTACCCACCCTGACCTGAGCTCGCCCCCCGCGAAAGTCGGAGGCCTCGTCATAAATCGCCGGAATAACCAGT
>CANESK010000066.1 GCA_947441075.1 Verrucomicrobia subdivision 6 bacterium | reverse complement strand
GGGCGATTTTGGCCTCCAAAGTTTGCATAAACTCACGCCCTGAAGTTGGTGAGCAGTCGCGCCCATCCGTGATGGCGTGAACGTATATCTCTTTTATTCCTGCCGTAGAAGCGATGGTAAGAAGAGCGAGAAGGTGTTCGATATGCGAGTGAACACCGCCATCAGAAACGAGTCCGATTAAGTGGAGGCGGTGGCCATGGGAGGCTTGGAGAACTCCCTGAAGGACAGGATTACGGTTGAGAGTCCCATCTTGAATGGCGAGATTGATGCGGGTGAGTTCTTGGTAGACGACGCGACCTGCGCCGAGATTGAGATGTCCCACCTCGGAATTTCCCATTTGGCCCTCGGGCAAGCCGACTTGGAGTCCGCTCGCTTGGAGTCGGGATTGGGGGTAGGTGGCGTAGAGTTGATCATGTACCGGGGTCGAGGCCAGAAGGGTGGCATCTCCTTGGAGGGTGGCTCCCTGCCTGCCTGCTGGATTAATCCCCCAACCGTCGCGAATAAGAAGTAAAACGGGCTTTTTCACGAAAATGAAGCTTACCACGGACAAAAATAGAATCGAGAGAGGATGTTGGGCGGAGCGGAAAACTTTGGACGAAAGTCATGAATCAAGCGAAGATACAACAGTGATTGAATCCTTTGTTTTTAGTGAGGGCCGCCTGGTTAGTCATAACCTTGAGCTAGAAGCTTTACGCTTAGCCCGGGCGGATAAGGGGCTAATTCTGTGGATCGACCTGACCGCTCCCACTCCTGAGGAAACGAAGGGGGTTTTGGAGAGTTTGTTTGAATTCCATCCTCTAGCGATTGAAGACTGTTTGACCCTGAGTGAGCTCCCTAAAATTGAGGATTATGAAGATTATCTTTATATGATCATGCACAGTGTGGGGCTGAATACTGAAAAGACTCTAAAAATCTCTGAGCTCAATCTTTTTCTGGGAAAAGAGTTTTTGGTGACGTACCATCTCGAAAAGATCCCTGGTATTACTTTGCTTCAGGATCGATTGATTAAGGGAACTGCCCCACAGGCCCGTGGGGCGGATCGTTTAGCTCATCAGGTCTTGGATTATGTATCGGATTCATATTTGCCAGTGGTCGAGGCCCTGACGGGAGAGATGGAGGATGTGGAAGACAAGGCATTGGCCGGTGGGCGCCGCGAAGATCTTTCTAACCGAATTCTGCGAGCGCGTCGCCGGCTATCGATTCTGCGGCAAACCTTGCGTCCGCAGCGCGAAGTGATTTCGCGGCTTTCGCGAGGGGAGTCCAAGTTAGTGCGTGCCTTGATGTTGCCCTATTTTCGAGATGTGCAGGATGCCTTGACCCGGGTGGACGAGCGTCTGCAGGGCTGTAACGACCGAATGATGGTAGCATTTGATGTCTACACCAACCGCTCGGCCCACGAAGCGAATGAGGGAATTAAAGTGCTGACGGCTTTAACGGCGATCACCATTCCTCCCGTAGTCTTAGGTTCTTGGTATGGCATGAATATTCGTGCAATGCCTGAACTTGATCATCCGCACGCTTATTTTATTTTAATCGCGGTGACTCTGGCTTTGATGATTGGCACAGGGGCATGGCTTAAATCGAAGCGTTGGTTTTGAGGTAGGAGAGCAGACTGGTATGAGATCATCCTTTTTAGAGAAGGTGATTGAGCGGGCGAGTCGGGTTACGCCTGAGGCTTTGCAAACTCAGCTGACTCGACTGGCGGAGGACAAAGGTTTTTTAGAGACGATTTTCAATACAATGCAGGAGGGAGTTGCGGTAGTCGATGAGGAAGGGAGGTTGACCTACTGGAATCGGGCGGCGGGCCAACTTTTAGCGCTTCCCGAGAACGCAGAAGCGAGCGGTTGGAGCTTGCAGCGTAGTCTGCGTGGGGTGGACTGGATTGCACTTTTGCAAAATCACCAAGTTTCTACAGGGACTCTTGAGGTGAACTACCCGGAAGCAAGAGTCTTGGACTATTATCTTGTGCCTGTGAAGATCGGAGGAAAGGAGGGTGTTCTGCATGCGGTTATTTTTCATGATGTGACCCAGACCCGTTTAGAAACTAAGCAGGCATTGGAGGCGGGGCAATTGGAGGCCTTGACTCTTTTGGCAGCGGGGGTGGCTCATGAAATCGGCAATCCCTTAAACAGCCTTCATCTTCATTTGCAGATCATGGAGAAAGATTTAAAAGGGCTTAAGGATTCTACGGCAGAAAAAATCAAAGAATCACTTCATGTCTGCCAGCAGGAGATTCGGAGGTTGGATGGCCTGATCACTCAATTCTTGCGGGCGATGAGACCACAACCTTTGCAGAAGACAGTGGAAGATCCTGGCAAGGTACTGGCTGAAGCGTTGGAGCCTTTGCGGGTGGAGTTAGAGGACCGAGCTATCTTTTTGGAGAAGGTGGTAGCAAAGGATGTGGGAACAGTTCCAATGGATCGAGAGCAGATGAAGCAGGCTATTTATAATATTTTGCGTAATGCGATGCAGGCCTCGACGGAAAAAGGAATGATTTGTTTCACAGTGAAGCGAGAATCGGGTTTTTTAGTTTGGGCATGTCAAGATTATGGACCAGGAATCCAGGCTGATGATCTGCCGCATTTGGGTAAACCGTTTTTCACGACACGCCACGGCGGTACGGGTTTAGGCTTGATGATTGTCCAGCGGATTGCGCGGGAGCATGGCGGGAGTCTGCAGTTGGAGAGTTCGGTGGGAAAAGGTACGGTGGTGACCTTGCGCATTCCCTTGCATGAGCGCCGTGTTCACTTGCTTGAGGAGGGAGTTATTGAGGAAAGAGAGAAAGTTTTGTGACCGAAAAGAAGCCTAATTTATTGGTGGTGGATGATGAAAAGAACACCCGCGATGCACTGCGCCGTGGGCTGGCGGATAAGTTTGAAGTTTACGTGGCGGCGGATCTGAGTTCGGCCAAAGCTCTTTTCTTGGCCGAGCCGATGGATGCGGTTTTAACCGATTTGCGTTTAGGGCATGAGAGTGGATTAGGGATCTTGGAGTTGTGCCGAGCGCAAAGACCTCCGCCAGTTTGCGTCGTGATGACAGCGTATGGCTCGGTGGAAAGTGCGGTTGAGGCGATGAGGCAAGGGGCCTATGATTATGTGACCAAACCACTGGATTTAGAGCGGGTGGATGTTTTATTACGGAGAGCGGTGCGGACGCTTCAGGTGGAAAAGGAAAATGTCCAGTTACGAGCGGAACTGAAGCGGTCCTTTGGCTTGGAGCGGATTTTGGGAAGTTCGGCCGGAATGAAGGATGTGCTGGAGCGGATTCGGCAAGTCGCGGATTCAAAGGCGAGTGTTTTAATCGAAGGGGAGAGTGGTACGGGAAAGGAGTTGGTCGCACGGGCACTGCATGGACTGAGTTCGAGAAAGAACGCCCCCTTCGTAGCGGTGCATTGTGCGGCGCTTTCCCCGCAGCTTTTGGAGAGCGAGCTTTTTGGTCATGAAAAAGGTGCATTTACAGGCGCAGTCGAGCGGCGAATTGGGCGTTTTGAACAGGCCCAAGGAGGGACGATCTTCTTGGATGAGATTGGCGAGATTGATGCCTCAACTCAGGTAAAGCTATTGCGCGTGCTTGGAGAGCGTTCGATGGAGCGGGTGGGGGGAAATAAGTTAATGGAGGTAGACGTTCGCCTAGTCGCGGCGACGAATCGCAATTTAGAGACGTTGGTAAAAAATGGGACTTTTCGAGAGGATCTATTTTTCCGGATTCGAGTGGTGCAAATTCTATTGCCACCTCTGCGAGACCGAGCCGAGGATATTCCAATTTTGGCTGAACATTTTCGCAAGGAGTATGCGCTGGAAAATGGGAAGCCCAGCCTAGAGTTTAGCCGAGAGAGTTTGGGGCTTCTTTGTGATTATCGCTGGCCTGGGAATGTGCGTGAGTTGCGGACGGCAGTGGAGCATGGAGTGGTCTTGGCTCAAGGATTAAAGATCGAGGCGGGTGATCTGCCTGCCTCGCTAAGGCAAGCAGGGCGGGGTTCAGGTGCTCGGATGCTTGCCTCAGGGGGGCAACTGGAGAAAATGGAACTAGAGGCAATCCACGGGGCCTTGATTCAGACAGGGCATAATGTGACGGCGGCAGCGGAACGGCTAGGAATTCATCGTCGCACGCTCCATCGGAAGCTGGCACAATCGAAGCCTCGCAAAGAGAAGAAGAAATGAGCACCTTACAAGATTGGGTTTATAATGTGGAGGCGGGTCCGATCCGGCTTTGGCTGGTGCGGATTGCGTTATTTTTAATTTTAGCAGGGTTGGCAGGTTGGATTGGAATTCGGGAATTTAACGGATTGAGGACGGTTGAGGCAATGGATCTTGCTCAGCAGGCTCGTCAATTATCGACGGGAAAGGGTTTTACAACAAAATTCATTCGTCCCTTGTCGCTTTGGCAGATGCGAGCAAAGATGGGAAATGATGCGCCTCCAGTAAGTGCTTTTCCTGAAACTTTGCATCCCCCACTTTACCCGCTGCTTTTAGGGACTTTTTTTAAAATTGGGCAGGTAACCTCTTTAATTAAATTCGATCTTTCGGCAGATGACGTGAAAGGTTTCCGGATTTATCCTGCTGACTATCTGGTGCTGGTTTTGAATGTGCTGTTTTTGCTGGGTGCGAGTTTCTCTGTCTACGGTTGGGCGGCGCGTCAATTTGATATCGGCACAGGAGTTTTGGCGGTAGTTTTCTTTTTGGGAAGTGCAGCCCTATGGGATCAGACGGTAGGGGGAGGATCATCGTGTTTTGTCATCTTTCTCTACGCGTTCTCGGGATATCTTCTGTTTCGCGGTTGTCAGCAGGGGGAGACTCTTGAGGAAGGTGGAGGCGGAGGAGGAGGAGGGTTGTGGGTGGGGTTGGCTGGTTTGGTTTTGGGTTTAACTCCTCTGGTGCAGATGATTCAGGTTTGGCCTGTACTGGCTTTTACCTGTTTTGGTTTTTACTTCCTGAAACAGGGTCGGTGGTGGCTTTTGCTAGGAGCGGGAATCGGACTGGCCCTGTTTATGGCTTGGATGGGAAGGCTATGGTTGATCACGGGGAATCCGTTGGGGTTGAACTGGGCCTATTTTCTTGCGGATTCGGCGAACTACGCGGGTAACTTGGTTTGGAGGACGTACACCTTCGACGTTGATAAAACGGATGTTTGGCGGCGAGTCGGGGGGTCAGTACTGCGCGGGCTTACTTCCCTTGTTTCGCAAGGACCTGCACTTTGCGGTAGTGCGGTAGCAGGAGCTTTAGCACTGGTGGCGATGATGCATGGATTTCGAAAAAGTTCAGCGGCACAGGGGAGAAGTGTTTGGGGGGTAACTCTTTTAGCTCTTGTGTTGGCTACGGCCTTTATCTACCGGGGCAATGACTCGAAGGAGGGTTCTTTACTTTTGGTTCTGCTGCCCGTGGCATGTGTGTACGGTTCAGCTTATCTTTGGATTATTATCGAGCGGTGGAAATTGGAGATTGATCTACTGGGGCAGTTATTTGCCATCCTCGTCGCCATCTTGGCGTGTTGGCCTACGCTTTCTCGTTTGGCGTTACCTGAGCCTGCGCCTTTTAATTATCCCCCCACTTATCCGCCTATCTTTTTGTTTATTCGTGCTTGGTTTGAGCCTGGGGAGTTGCAGGCTTCTGATCTGCCTGCGGCCGAAGCGTGGTATACCGACCAGCCAACTTTGTGGATACCCTCAACCCGAGAGGATTTTCTTAAGATTCATGATCGGGTGACCCCTGTTTTCAGTATACTTTTCACGCCCGCAAGCTCGGATGTGAAAATGTACAGCCAAATGCTGACAGAAAACTCCGAGTGGAGCGCATGGGCTGACTTGATTCGACGTCAGAAGCCACCTGATTTACCTCAGGCATTTGCCACATCTCTGCCTCCAAACAACGACTATTTACTACTTTCAATTCAAAAAAGGTGGAACTAGCTTACGAGTAGATACTTAGATTAAAAAAACTAAAATTGAGCACAAGTTATTGGATAGGTTTCATATATTAGCCACAACATATAGTGTCTTTGGATTGAAATAATTTTGAGAACCACAAGACTTGGCAAATGGCAGACGGCCAAGCTCCTCCACATCAGACACGATTCATTTTTCAGCTAATTTTTATTTGCGTAGCTTTATTTTCGGTCGAGCGGTTACCAGCACAAATTCAAGGATCCGCAGGGCAGGAGGGGACAAAACCATTTACGGCAACCGTCGCTCTGCGAGAGGGGTATGATAGTAATCCGCTGACCCAATCGTACCAGTCAAGTTCGGATGTGGTCTCGTCAACCTACTCCAGTGTCCAACCTTCCCTTGGATATAATTATACAGGGCTTCAGGCAGACTTGGCCCTGCGCTATGATTTCACGGGCACCTACTTTCCCAGTATCAACCAGTCGTACGACCTGCAGTACAGCCAGGCTTTTATTGGGCGTTATACCTACGCTTTCGATCCGCGCATTAGCCTCACTATCTCTGATAATTTCATTTATAGTGAACAGCCATTAGCGAGCTTGGTTACCGCAGGATTAGCGCCTGTCGTAAATACGCAGGGCTTTATCAATAATCTAGGAACGATCCAGGCTGATTATCGAGTCACGGACCGGCTGGCGATGATCACTCGGTGGAATAACTCGATTTTAAATACCGATGGAGCGGCTACTTATAATAATGTGGGAGGGATCCAATCAGGGAGCGCGGGCACAAGTAATTACATGAACAACGGGGCTTTCCAGCAGTTTCGTTTGGATTTTTCTCCTGAAACGGTGGGAACATTTACATTTGATTATCAGATCTACGATTACGAGAATGATCAGTCATATCGTGACAATCAGCAGGTGTCTCTGTCTTTAGGTGCGGATCAGACGTTTACTCCGACGATTACCTTCAGTGGACGTGCGGGTATTCAGTTGAACGACAACTATGGCTTGTCCGATAGCGATTCGACAATTTCTGCGGGAGGACTTGGGAGTGGTGAGTTGGAAATTGGGGCTTTTCCCTTTACCTCCATTAGTGCGACTTGGAACTATGAGCAAAGAAGCTTTGTTTCGGGCGGACTTTCGGTGGCAGTCCAGCAGTCTAATCTAGCCACCTCCTCCAACTCTGAGGCCTACACGATCAACGCGAACTGGGATCACTACTTCACCGACAAACTTTCGGTAATTCAGAGCGTGTTTCTCAATGTCGCGGTCTTCACTCCTCAACTAAACCAGGACCAGACTATTGCCCTCAGTGGGTCTTACCAGGGAAGCGGTCAACAAACGACTTTGACCTATCAGTGTAAGTTCGCTTATGAATTTTTCCCTTATCTATCGGCAGAGTTGGGCTGGAGCTATACAAACTACGGATCGTACTTTGATGTAAATAATGGGAATGGAGGAAGTTATACTAGGAATCAAGTTTACTTGGGGGTTCGAGGAACCTACTGATTGCCTAATCGTCTAATTGCAAGTAACTTGGCCCAGTGAATGAGATTCCATCGGCACAGCCAACCTACGGGTATGGGGCGGGTGTAGCAAATGCCAGTGAGGCCTCGTTTCATGTTAATGATCTATGGCGGGTAATCAAAAACCGATGGCCGACATCGGTTACGATTATTGTTTTGGTCATGGGCACAGGTTTTGTGGTGACCAAGCTCCAGCCCAAGGTTTACGAGTCGTCCGCCGTTCTTCGGGTGGAAAAAGAGAATAAGGATCTTCAAGTATTTTCGAGCAGTTTTGAGGGGTTTGATCCGGTTTTCTTTCAGACGGAGTTCGAGATGATCCAGAGCAAGAAGGTTCTCTATCCGGTGATCACGAGACTTGGGGTAGCCAATCGTCTTTCGAAAGCGATGGAACTACCGGATGGTTCGATTAACGACGACCAGGCTTTCATGATCTTTCGCAAAAGTTATCTTGAGGTGAGACCCTTTCGGAACACCAAGTTGATTGAGGTTGTTTGCACTAGCGTAAAGCCTGAAGAGGCAGCTTTGTATGCCAATACGATTACTGATTCTTATGAAGAGTTTCGGCGAAGCGAAATCACAGGGCGTAGCGATTCGGGGCTTAAGGCTTTGGATGGGGAGGTGCAAAAGCAGAAGAAGCTTGTGCAGGAGGCAGCGGCGAGAATTGAGACCCTGAGGCGAGATTTGAAAATTGATGAGTTGCCTGGCGCTTCCTCTCAAGTTCAGTCAACCACCTTGTCGGATATGGAAATCCAGAGAAAGGAATCGATGCTCAGTGAGTTACGGGCTGATATGATCTCGCGAAAAGTCCGACTGGAGAAGGTCGCCGACTTAAGTATTGAGCAACTGGAGTCGACTTTGCCTGCCTTGCAACTGGAAGACGCCACAACGGCTTCAACCAAGCAGCAGTATTTGCAAGCCCTGCAAAATGTCGCCTCGATGCAGAAGATGGGGTACGGCAAGAAGCACCCCGAGATGCAGGGCGCGATCCGGGTGGTGAGTGAGCGCCGAGACCAGTTAAACAAGCTGGTTACAGGAATTCGCCGCGCTCTTTCTATCGATTTGAGTGTAGCGCAGGCGAAAGTGGAAGGGTTGGAGAAGGAGGTAACTGAGTTGAGGACGCAACTGCGGGAGGATCGCACCGACCGGTT
>CANESK010000065.1 GCA_947441075.1 Verrucomicrobia subdivision 6 bacterium | reverse complement strand
TGCAGGCCCAGCTGGACTATTTTGGCGCCCATACCTATGAGCGGGTGGACAAGCCGAGGGGGGAATTTTTCCACACCAACTGGACGGGGCAGGGCGGGACGACAGCCTCCTCCACCTACAACTTCTGATTTCCCGGCCGGGCGTCCAGCTGGGACTTGCCCTGGGATGTCCTTGGACCAGAATTTCGTAAGGCCGGCTTAGCTCAGTGGTAGAGCAGCGGTTTTGTAAACCGCTGGTCATCAGTTCAAATCTGATAGTCGGCTCCAATTTAAGCTATTGAAATATAACGATTTAAATGGATATAGATCAAAAGTATTTTAATACCAAAATCCCTATTGCTGACAATTAATGTCTGATAGCAGCAATTTTTTACGGAAAAGTATGGCCGAATACGGTCGGAAAATTCGAAACAAAGCGAGGAAGAGGGCTTGGTATGAAGGGCAAGACTGGGAATCGGTAGATTATTGCAGTTGATGATGAATGCTGGGTGGAGTTTAGAGGGGTCCCGGGTTGGCCCCCTAAGACCTGCCCCCGCCTATTGGTCCCCTGACACCCGCCCATGACCTTTGCGGTTACCCCTCCGGGTTGGAGGGCTTGGGTGCTTGCGCACCCGCGCAATCTCGATACTCGCTCCACGATGGATTGGATTTGTGCTTCGCACGGGAATTCAAATCCCGGTGGCTCGATGGATTAAACAGGGTAAAAACCTGTTCTGGCGGATGCAGTTAGGGAAGTGGGGGATTAACCCGATTTTTCAGTTCGCTACGGAATAGTGGTATTAACTACGATTGTTTAATGGAACGAAAGGTCATTATTTGTTGGGCTGCACTAGCAATAGGTCTTTTGCTAATAAATACTGTTTTTCTTTTTATAAACGTGAAGCTTTCTTGGACCGGTGTGACTGGCTTAGGAGAAATCGGAGTTAAAAACCTCACTATCTTGGGTGAAACACAAGAAAAACTAAAAAACCTTCAGGAGGCACATTCAGAAATACTTAAAAAGTTAAGCGAAAGATCCGTTCCTATAAGTGAGAAGCCTATTTCTATTATTCGCAGAAGAGTAAGCCCTGACATGGGTGATCAATCATTAAAGAACCAATCGTCTGTACCGCTTAAAAGATCCTTAGTTGAAATAGGTGAAACGTTCTCTTTGAAAGTCGACGCAAAAGAGAACTGTATGAATATTGTAACGGGAAAGATAAATCCCGTAATTTCCGAAATACCAAGTGGAACCTATGTGGTAACCCTAGTGTCAAATATGGATTATCTCAATGGGGGAACTCCTGTGAAGAAACTCCTTTTCTGGATTCTAACTCTTACCAATCCCAAGGGGTTTTTTTGGTCTATTGAGGAAGGGCAAGAAATTACGGTTGAAGTAAAAAGTGAGGGCTCGGGTTGTAACCTTATCTATGCCTTTTTGGTTGATTCGTATGTTAACGACAATATCGGAAGTTCAGAACTTTTCTTTAAAAGACTTAAGTAATATCCAAGTCCGCTACCAATCCTCAATAAAACCCGTAATTCTCGATTCCCATAGCTGACTGAATTCGGAGCAGTGGGGAGATAACTCCTTCCGATCGAACAGCTATCAATCAGCTAAACAGGTGGCTTCATGGGGGTCCCGGGTTCAAATCTCGGCGGCCCGATGAATTAAACTAGTAAAAACCCGTTTTGGCCGAAAGGGTTAGGGAAACAGGGGATTAGCCCGATTTTCAGTTCGCTACGGAAGAGCGATTTAAGTATCTTAAAACAGCGATGATCCGACCTTTTTTTGGCTTCGTTGTAGCTAACTGGGAATTATTAAAAGTTTATGTAGCTCTCGGAATTTATGTTTTATTGTTTTTATCGTATATCTACTTAGCTATCTCTTCTCTAAAAAGAAGATGTTGGAAATACTTGGCGGGAAGTTTTCTGATTAATACGATTATTGTATTACTAACATTGCCACTTGGATTGCTAATTGGGAAAATCGCCTTAGCCAAACAAAAACCCAAGCAAGGTGAGTACATTGTAAGCGGAATTAATCCAGATAACTCCACTTATTCAGGAAAGGCAAAAATCACAAAAAAAGGAGAAGTATATAAAATAAAATGGGAGATCGATGCTTCAGCAAAAACTCCATTTCAAGAATATTCAAGTTATGGCTTTTTACACGATGGAAACCTTTGTGTTTATTTTAAGGGACCGATTAATGGCATTGCAGTGTACAGCATATTGGGCAATCAGCTGATCGGACAATGGTCTGGAGATGCCGGCCTTAACCAACCCGAAAAAACAATTATATCCAAAGGTACGGAAACACTCTCAAAGACAAAAGAGATAACTCCCTCCGATTGAATAGCCATCAATCCGCAATAAAGGTGGCTTTATGGGGTCCCGGGTACAAATCCCTGTGCTTTAATGGTCGTTATGCATGAAGAGGTGGTAAATCGAATATTCTATCGCGCCTAACCACGTTCAATAGGCGGTCAACGCCATATCGGAACCAGAGTGGGGGTCGAAGGGGTTTTTGAGGCTAACGATAGTAAGGGGGGGGCATTGAATTTTGAGTAGCCCCCAAGTGTTAATCTTTGAAATCCCACAATCTATGGGTTGAGAAACGGGGTGTGTCGTGCTTAGTTGTACGAGTGAGGTGATAGTGTGACAATAAAAAACCCATCCCCGATTAAGAAGATGGGTCTTTTTTGAAAAGATTGGAGTGATTAAGCAACCTTCCGACGATACGCTACGATCAGAGCCAATGCACCAAGTCCGAAGAGTGCGTAGGTGGAGGGCTCGGGAACATTGTTAACAATTGTTACGGGAGTATTGGCGGTGGTCGAAATACTTATCGATTGCAGAGTCGTATTTAAACCCGAGTTGGCACTCGAGAACTGAAAGTATCCATAGTAAGTATCTGCTCCGGCCGTAGATTTAAATGGGGTATAATAGTTGCCGGTACCATAAAAAGCTATTCCTGAGCTTTGATAGCCATTAAAAAATGATGTTGAGCTACTAACAACGCTTCCTGCTGTTAGTGGAAATTGACTTACTCCTAAGGAAGTTGAGTTATAATTGTAGGCTTTGTTCAAGCCTATTTGAGTATAAGAATACTGACCACTAATAGGAGATTGCCCGTTGAAATAAATATAATTAGAAGAAGCTGGTGCACTGGATGAATAAATTGGTGTGGAAGGGTCAGTAAACCTAAAATATGCACTATCACCCAAATTCATTGGTAAATCATAGGAAAACGTAGTCAGTAATGTAGCTGCTTTCGCAGATCCAGCGAATGAGGTGAGTCCTGCCGCAAGGGCAAGAGCGAGGAGGCTTTTTTTCATGGGGTTACTTTTGGAGGATTTATCAAACATGCTTTATGTTGCCCCCCCCCGAAACTTCCGCAAGAGAAAGATTAAGGAGATACCCCATAATGTGACGAACTGAGTAATCTGGCATTCAAAGTCATTCCAACCAGTAGCGATTCCGTAGCGGTCTGCCCAACCCCAGCTAAAATCATATCAGGACAAAAAACCGTGGCGTGATCAGAATTCTCTAAAAGGGTGGCTTTAGGGGGGTCCCGGGTTGGCCCCCTTAAACCTACCCCCGCCCATTGGTCCCCTGACACCCGCCCATGACCTTTGCGGTTACCCCTCCGGGTTGGAGGGCTTGGGTGCTTGCGCACTCGCGCAATCTGCTTACTCGTTCCACGAAGGGATGAATGTCCGCTTAGGCGGCTGAATTCAAATCCCGGCGGCCCGATAATTTTCTAAAGGAAAATTAAGGAATGCCAATCTCATCCAGCCGGAGGCGAGGACGGATTGGGCCAGGGGTGGGTGTTCGGGGGCCAATATCCCAGCGGCCAGCGGTTCGCAGAAATCCAACAAGATTTCCCAATCGAATTGTATTAGTAGTTACTAGAAAGAAGGTTGCAATCTTGATATCACAGAATGTGATATCAAGAGCGGGGTGGGGAGGAAGGCGTAAACCACCAATGACGTTTACGGAGCATGGGGCGTTGATGGTGGCCCCTGTCCTGAACTCGGCTCGGGCGATCTCCGATGAGTGAAAAGCTCAGCGAGTCAGGCGAAAGAGAAGAGATGGGAAGGCAGGGAAGATGCGGGATAGATTCCAAGCGAGAGATTGGGCGAAAGGATCGAACATGGCGTGTTGCAACCAGCGGGCATGGCGGAGGCGTTTGGCAAATGCGTGATCGAGGCGATGAGCGACTTGGCGAGAAGCTACTGCCCAACTTATTTTGCCGTAGGACCAGTCGAGCAGAGGTTGAGTGGCGAGGTCGGCGCCTTCGATGGCCATGGACATTCCATTGCCAGTTACGGGAGGGATCATGGTGAGGGCATCGCCGATATTTATTCCGAGGCGATCGGTGGCCTGTCTTGGAGAAAGAGAGAGGGCGGCGATCGAACTAAAAGAGGAGTCATCCCACTGAGCGTTTTGCAAGCGCTGGGAGAGAAGAGAGTCGGCCTCTCCGCTAAGCCATTCTTTCCACTTTGCAGCGAGATCGGAGACAGGGTGACGAGAGCGGAACAGTCCGCAAACATTGACCTGCTGGTTTTCGATTCGGCAGAGGCCGATGTAGCCGCGCGATGAGAGATGCATTTCCAGTCCAGCGTCTAGGGAGACGTTGCGGGCATGGGCTTTGAGGCCGAACCAACGCCAACCGTGTTCTGTGGGGGAGGGTTGGCGACCTGTGGCGTGGACGATTCCTTCGGAGGGTTGAAAAGAGACCCTTTGGTTCGTGTGGAGGGTAGCTCCTGCGGAGGTGAGTTGGTTGATAAGAAAGCGATCAAATTGGTAGCGAGAGAGGCAGAGGGCGGGTTGGGGAAGGCGACGGCGGGAAAGAATGGAGGATCCACGGGAGAGAATGACATCGGAAGATTCTACAGCACCGAGTTGATCGAGACTGGAGCGAAGGCCAAGAGATTCGATTACGGAAAGAGCGCGACCGCTAAGGTATTCGCCACAGACGCGATGACGCGGATAGGTTCCTGCGTCGAAGAGAGTGAGAGGAACCGAGCGCTGGCGGAGGCGGAGTCCGAGAGTGAGGCCGGCGAGGCCACCGCCCACGATGGTGATAGGTTTCAATCCTTCCTTTCTGCGGAAAAGAAGTGGGTGAAGGGGCCAGCTTGCTTTTCTTGTAGGCTCCAGATGGTTGAGGAGGGCCAGAGTTGAGATAGTTCTTTGGCACGAAAACCTGCGGCGACGCTGACGCGGGCATCGTGGAGGGTGACGGGGTGACAACCGAGAAGACGAAGGAGGCGGGAGCCGATCGTGCTTGCGAGATTGCGTCGTGGCTCTGCGGCGGCGAAGCGGTGGGCGATTCTGCTAATTTCCCTCAGAAGTTTCTCCAGAGGGGCGTCTTCGAAGTGATGAAGAAAAAGGTTGGTCAAGACGAGGTCCACAGCGGTGGTGCTTTGAGCCCATGAGAAAGCGGTGGCGGAAAGAACCGAGGGTTGCCAGTGCGCTTGGCGGAATTGCGCAAGGGTGGCTGAAGAAACACAAGGCTGCCGATCGACGAGAAGGAGGTGACATCCGTTGCCGCCGCCAGGGAAAGCGAGCGGCAGAATCTGAGCGAGGAGATGGGCGTCGCCGCAACCGAGGTCGGCCAAGGAGCGGGGTGGGCCGGAAGGGTAGGTTTTCCTGAGCCATTCGATCCAGAGTCGGTGTTGACCGAGAAGGGGGTGAATGCGCTGGAGATCGCGTCGACTGGCGAGTGCGGCGGGATCAGAGGGGGGAAGGGAGTCGAGGATTTCTGGGGTAAGGCGGCGTGAGTTCATGTGGAGACGTCGAGGAGAGCCCCATAACTGGAGAAGCCAGCACCAAAAGAGGCGAGCCACCAACGTCCATCGGGGGTGCCGTTGGCTAAAGCGGTCTGGAGGGCGAAGAGGCAGGATGGACTGCTCATATTCCCGTGGGTACGGAGGACTTCGGTACTGTGTCGGGTATCATTTTCTTCCAAAGAAAACTCGGCTCGAAGGGCGGCAAGAACATCGCGACCACCTGCGTGCCAGATCCATCCGGTGATATCTTTTTCCTGAAGTCCAGCGCGTTGAAAAACGGTTCGGGCGTGTTGGGCGGCGAGGGTTGGAACTTCGGGAGCTAAGAGATTACGCAAGAGGCCTTGGCGATGATCGAATCGTAGAAAATCTCGATGCTCGGGAGCGAGATGAGATGAGGTTTTAAGTAGACGCACCTTTTTTTGGGCGGGGGGAGCGTCGGCTGAAACAAGGATAGCGGCGGCCCCGTCTCCAAAGAGGCAGGCACTGATGAGAACGCCTGGGTCATCGTCGAGGTAGGAGGCGGCGGAGGAGATTTCGACGCAAACGACGAGGACGTTGCGAGCTTGCCCAGAAGCGATAAGAGCGGAGGCCTGCTGGATCGCGGGGAGAGCAGCCCCACATCCGAGGCCGACAAGATCGAGGAAGGTGAGGGAGGAAGAGAGACCCAGGCTTTGAGTGAGGTAACTGGTGAGCCCTGGGCAGAGGTAACCGGTGCAGGTGGCGACGAGGAGAGCGTCGATGTCGGAAAACTTAAGTCCAGATTTCTGGAGAGTTTGTCGGGCTGCGGCCTCGGCAAGTGCGGGGGCGTGTTGTTGAAAGCGGGACATCATTTTGTCGGGTTCGAAGACAAAGGCATCCTCCATCTGTTCGAGGCAAAAATGGCGGGTTTCGATGCCATTCCGATTTTGAAGAACTTTACGAAGTAGGGCGCGGGAGCGAGGGGCGAGTTGATGAAAGGTGGGATTATTTTGCAGCGCAGCAAAAACCTCGGCTTGAGTGAAAGCGCGGGGGGGGAGAGCGGTTCCGATGGAGTGAAGAAACACGAGGATAGTAAGGGTAAGGGGAGTGGAAAAAACCGCAAATGGAGGTTAGAGAAGTTTGCGAAGGGCGGAAAGGGTCCGGGTATTGATGACATCCTGGGGCCGAAGCCAACCTTTGCGGGCGAGAGTGACGCCAAGATCAAGGTAACGAAGGTGGGAAGTTTTATGGGCGTCGGGATTGATCGAGCAGAGAACTCCGAGATCGCGGGCTTTGTGCCACCAGCGCCAATCGAGATCGAGCCGCCAGGGGTTGGCGTTGAGTTCGATCCAAGTGCCAGTGGCGGCAGCGGCCTCGAGGATTTTCGGGATATTGAGGGCGTAGGGTTCCCTTTCGAGGAGGAGGCGGCCGGTGGCGTGGCCGAGGCAGGTGACGTGTTCGTTCTCCATAGCGCGAATGATGCGATCGGTCATTTCGTTTTCATCGGAAGTGAATCCCGAATGGACGGAGGCAATGACGTAGTCGAGTTGAGATAAGAGATCGTCGGAAAAATCGAGTTTTCCGCCTTTGAGGATGTCGCACTCGGTGCCAGCGAGGAGGGTGCACTTGGGCTTCTTCGAATTAAGTGCGCGAATCTCTCTCACTTGGTCGAGGAGCCTTTCTTCAGTAAGACCGCGAGCTTGGAATGAGGATTTCGAGTGGTCGGCGATTCCGAGCCATTCGAGTCCAAGCGTGGCAGCAGCCTGGGCCATAGCTTGGAGGGTGTCCTGGCCATCGCTGGCGAGGGTGTGATTGTGGAGACATCCTCGGACTTCGGCGCGGGTGAGGAGGTCGGGCAGTTGGTCTTTTTCGGCGGCGGCAACTTCTCCACTGTCTTCGCGGAGTTCGGGGGGAATAAAAGCGAGGCCGAGGGCGCGGTGGAGATCTTTTTCTTCTTTTAGTTTGATGGGGGTTTTCGATTTTCCTTTGAAGAGGCCCCATTCGCTAAGGTGGAGCCCTTGATCGATGGCCCGTTGGCGGAGGGCAATATTGTGTTCTTTGGATCCGGTGAAGTGGGCGAGGGCGGTGGCCCAAGCCTCGGGTGGAATGACACGGAGGTCGCAGGGAATGCCGCCCGCAAGGATGACGCTCGATTTGGTTTCGCCTTGGGCGACGATTTTCTCGACGGAAGGTGCGGTGACGAAGGCGTGCATGACTTTCTTGGGTTGGGTGGAAGTGGCGATGAAATCCAGATCTTTGACTATTTCTTTGCCTCGACGAAGGCTGCCGGCGATTTCAGCATTTTGGACTTCTGGGCATTGGCGGAGGTGGGAGAGAAGAGCTTGAGCGACGGGCAGGGCATCGCCGAGGCGATGGAACTTTTGGTAGGTGGCTCGGCGTGCGATAGCTTCGAGGAGGTTGGTGGCGGTTTTTTCCCCGAGGCCTGCAATGGAGGCGAGCCGCCCATCGGAGCAAGCGGCGGAGAGGGATTCGATTGATTCGATGTTGAGTTGATCGCGTAGGAGCCGAAGTTTCTTTGGGCCCAGCCCAGGGAGTTCGAGAAGGGAGAGGAGGCCTGAGGGGATGGAGGCGCGGAGTTCTTCGAGGTAGGGGAGTTTTCCTGTGGTAACAAGGGTGGTGATTTTATCGCGGAGGGCATCTCCGATTCCGGGGAGCTCGCTGAGGCGGTTGGTGCGGACGAGTTCGGCAAGATCGGTGGGGGATGTCTCGAGAGTGCGGGCCGCGTTGAGGTAGGCGCGACATTTGAAGGGGTTTTCTCCTTGGAGCTCGAGAATGGTGCCGATTTCGCGCAGGGCGACGATGACTTGATCCTTGGTCATAGGGGGAAGTTATCCACAGAATCGTGGGCGAGGCAGAGGAAAGAGTTGGTTGCGATTGATCTGCCCGAAGAAGCAGGGGATGCTTTCGGAAGTACAAAATGAGCGCCTCGTATAACGATTATGTTCTGACGACAAGTCTGGAGCAGGGCTGGATGACGGCCGAGCAGGCCGAGCAGGTTCGGGTGGTAACGACGGCCAACCCGAAGGTGGCGGCTCTAGATTTGATTGAGGAGCAGCAGTTGTTGCCATCGGAGCATATCGGGATGTTACGAAGTCTGATTGAGCAGGCGGGGGGTGGGGCGGAAGTTCAAGATAGCAGTGTGGTACGGGCTTATTTGGAGCGGGCGGTGGAGATGGGGGCGAGCGACCTCCATCTGGGGCCTGACGCACCCGCTTTGGTACGGATTCACGGTCAGCTTGCCCCGATGGAGGGACCAGGGGCACGGCATTTGAGTAAGGAGGAGACAGAACAGTTGGGGCGCTCTTTCCTGCTACCGAAACAGACTCGAACGGTGGAGGAGAATGGATCGTTCGATTTTTGCTATGAAGCAGAGGGGTTGGCTCGATTCCGAACGAGTGTGGTCCGGCAACGGCGCGGGTGGGAATCGGTCTTCCGGGTA
>CANESK010000064.1 GCA_947441075.1 Verrucomicrobia subdivision 6 bacterium | reverse complement strand
TCCGCTGTTGAGTAAGATTTTGGATCCAGATTTTTACAGTGATTTGGCGGGGGGGATTTTAGAGGGGATGGGGCGGCTCTTTTTGCCAGGGGTGAAACTTTTCGTGCACCCTGGGTACGATGGGGTGACGGGTAAGTATGTCACGGGGCATAGTCTGAGCGTGCCAAAGGCTTCGCGAGATCTGCACCAGTTTCTGCTGCATCAGGGCAAGATTGTCGATCTTGCGGGGACGGAAAAGGATTTGCCTGTGTGTGCGAGCTCGGAGATTTTGCGGAACATTCGCGGGGGTAAGGCGGGTTGGGAGGCGAACGTGCCTCCTGCGGTGGCGGGGTTGATCCGAAGGCGTCGTCTGTTTGGGTATCGAGCTAAAAAAGGTTAGTCCGACTTGGGGCTACAGCGGCGTGCTCGCAGCATGCTGCGAGCATGGGGAGGGGGCTCTATTGAAAAAAGCGATTCGTTGGGTAAGGTGAAGTTATGAGGGTTTCTTTAGGGCTGTTGGGTGCGGTTTTGGCGGTTTTTGCGCCTCTAAATTTGGCTCAGGCGATCGTTTTTTACAGTCAGGGTAATGATCACAATCTGACCAATCCCGGAGGTAGCTTGCCTTGGGATAATGTGGTGCAGATGCGAAGTGATACAGGCCCCATCGGTAGCGGGGTTTATCTGGGGAACCGATATGTGCTGACGGCGGGTCATGTGGGGCCTTTGACCAGCGTGAAGGTTGGATATGTGGATTATCTTTTGGATTCTTCCCCTGCTGTGGCGATCGGGACGGCGGATATGAAGCTGGTGCGTTTGGCCTCGGATCCAGGATTGGGTGGGGTTCGTCTGAATAGCAACTCATCGGCAGATGGAGGTGCAGCTCATTTGGTTGGATATGGAGTGGGTCGGGCCAGTAGTTCTCTTTTAGGCTCCAACCCGATAACGTGGGGCGACGGATCGACGGCGACCAAGAGGTGGGGAACTAATTTTGTAGATGGCGCGATTGGCGCAGCGCTAGTGAGTGGTTATACCTCCAACTTGTTACGAACCCAGTTCAACAGCAATGCAGGCGCCAACGAGGCGGCACTGACGATCTATGATTCTGGAAGCGCTCTTTTTCGGCAGATCGGAAGCGATTGGTACCTGGTCGGCCTCGGTGCGTATGTCCAAAACAGCGGCTACTCTTTGGCGAGTGCCCAATTCAACTCAACAGAATCTGACGACAACTACTTTATCCGAATTTCCTCGTACGCAACCTCGGTTGATGTGATCGGGGGCGTTTCGGTGCCCGAGCCGTCATCCCAAAGTTTACTTTTCGTTGGGGCGGCTTTTCTATCGGCCTGTTTGCTAGCGCGGCGCACGGTCGCTAGCAGATCTTGAGAATTACCGCTTTTCGTCCCCAGGTTATTCGTTGAGTAGCGTCAGCCTTGGTTGACGATTCTTCAGCAAACCTTAGCGTTTCTTTTATGGCGAAACCATCTCTTGGGCGTGGGTTGGGAGCTCTCTTGGGAAGTACACAGTCGACTTCACCGATTGCTGCACCGCAAGCCCGTATGGAGGATGGTGGGGAGAGAATCCAGCAGATCGGGATTGGAGAGATTGTCCCAAGTCCTCTGCAACCTAGGCGGGTTTTTGCCGAAGATAGTTTAACCGAGCTAATCGACTCGATTCGTGCGCGAGGTATTTTTCAACCGCTGATTGTACGCCATTCACCGAAAGGCACTGGATTTGAATTGATTGCAGGGGAGAGGCGTTGGAGGGCGGCCCGAAAGCTGAATCTACTAAAAGTCCCTGTGATTGTGCGTACGGCGACAGACCAGCAGGTGCTGGAGTTGGCCTTGATCGAAAATCTGCAGCGGGCGGAGTTGGATGCGGTGGAAGAAGCGGACGGGTACGCCACGCTGATTGAAACCTTCGGTTTAAAACAGGAGGAGGTGGCGGAGCGGGTCGGAAAAAGTAGGGCGACGGTGGCGAACGCTCTCCGCCTACGTGCTCTCCCGGGTGAGGTGCGAGATCTTTTACGATCGAAACAGATTTCGGTAGGTCACGCTAAAGCCATTCTTGGGTTGACCGAACCTGCGGCTCAAACTGCGGTGGCGCGCGAAGTGGTAAAGAGAGGGTTGAGTGTGCGCCAAGCTGAAGCGTTGGTGCGTCGGCAAGTGTCTGGGACACGAGGAAGAAAAAAGAGCAGGGGGACTCACTCGGCAGATTGGCGGGATTTGGAGCTACGCTTACAACGGGCGACGGGAACCCGAGCGCGGGTGGTGGGGCATGGAGAGCGGGGTCAGATCGAATTGCCCTACACCTCCCCCGAGGAGCTGGATCGATTGTCGGTGCATCTGGGAGTTCGTCCCGGATCGTAAGCGGGACGCAAAACCGTCCATGAGCCAAAGAATCCGTCTGTTGGCGGAAGTGGTCGCCAACCGGATTGCCGCAGGAGAGGTGGTAGAGCGCCCTGCATCGGTGGTGAAAGAGCTTGTGGAAAACGCGCTGGATGCTGGGGCGAAAAAAGTGGAGGTGAGTGTGGAGCGGGGCGGACGTTCTTTAATTCGGGTGAGCGATGATGGACATGGAATGGGGCCCGAAGATGCTCTACTGGCGCTGGAGCGGCACGCTACGAGTAAAATCCGGGAGGCCTCTGACTTGCTTGGGATACGGACGTTTGGGTTTCGCGGGGAGGCGTTGCCGAGTATTGCTTCGGTGAGTCGGTTTACCTTGCGCACGCGGGAGACGGATTCTTTAGAGGGGACGGAGGTGGTTATTGATGGGGGGAAAGTAATTCGAGTGGGGCAGGCGGGCTGTCCGACGGGTACGAGTGTGGAAGTGCGGCAGCTGTTTGCTCATGTCCCTGGTCGGAGAAAATTTCTGCGAACGGAAGAAACGGAGTGGGGCCATATCGAGCAGGGGATTCGGTTGACCGCGTTGGCGCGTCCTGATGTTAGTTGGATTTTGCGTCGTGATGGAGCGGTCTTTTGGCAGGATAGCGCACGAGACGGTTTGGAAGAGCGGTTGGCGGCAGTTTTTGGGAAGAATTGGAGGGAGTCGGTTTTGCCAGTGAAGACGGAGGATGGGGGTATGAGAATCCATGGCTATATCGGGCGACCTGGGATAAGTCGGGCAACGCGATCCGAGCAGATTCTTTTTGTGAACGGTAGGCCGGTGCAAAGCATGAGTTTGAATGCGGCGCTGCTTGAGGGGTATCACAATGCGTTGATGAGGGGTCGGTTCCCTGTAGCGGTTCTTTTTTTGGAGGTGGATCCAGCGGGGGTGGACGTGAATGTCCATCCAGCGAAGAGGGAGGTGCGATTTCGGCAGGATGGAGATGTGCGAAGATTCGTGGCGGGGGCGGTGGCAGAAGTTTTGCGAGGTGGAGAGGTAGGTCCTTTGCCTATGCCGACTCTTCATGGGGGCAGCACGGCGGCATGGTCGCCTCCTCGATCCTTTACTGCTCCAACATTTCCCGGACCGCTTCAGCTTGAAACCCATGCCCCTACGACCTCTGGATCTCTTGGTCTTGAGGTGCCACCAGTCGTGCGGGGTATTCCCGCTGGGTGGCGCTATCTGGGGGTAGTGGCGCATCTTTATCTGGTGGCAGAAAAGGACGGTGGGGTGGTGCTGATTGATCAGCATGCGGCGCACGAGCGGATTCTTTTTGAGCAACTCCTGCGGCAGGTGGCACAGGAGGATGTCCATGGGCAACGACTTCTTTATCCTGTGACGATTGAATTTCCGCCGGTGCAAGCGCAGTTCCTTCGGGAGCGACTGGAAGATTTGGGGAAAGTGGGGTTGGGGATTTCTCCGATGGGAGGGAACGCCTTTCTGGTGGATGCCTTACCCCCGCGGATTAAAACATTAGCGGTGGAGGAATTCCTACGGAACGTGGTGACCGACTTAGAAAAAGGTGGGACCAGTCTGCGTAAGGATCGGAGATTGAGTGAGGAGGTGATTGCGAAGACGGTTTGTCGGCATGCGATTAAGGCGAATGACCGACTGAATGAGGAGGAGGCGGTGCGTTTGCTGGTGGATCTTTTGGCGTGTGAGTTGCCCTACACGTGTCCGCATGGTCGGCCGACGATGATTTTACTGAGCAAGGCGGAGTTGGAAAAAAAATTCGGGCGGACTGGTTAAATGAATCGCGAGCGGATTTATCTGGATCATGCGGCGGGGAGTTCCCTGGGGTTAAGGGTGAGGGCAGAGATGGATCGGGTGTTGGGATGGAGCGGAGCTGCTCCGAGTGGGGGACATCGCGAGGGGAGAGAAGCGAGGGAGGAGTTAACCAAGGCGAGGGGTAGGGTAGCGGATTTTCTTGGGGCGAAGGATGCGGACGGTGTGATTTTTACTTCTGGGGGAACGGAGGCGGTGCAGTCGGCGCTCCTTGGGTGGGGAGAGGCTGTGGGGAAAGGAACGCTTTATTTGAGTTCGATGGAGCATCCCGCGGTGGAGAGTGCGGCTCGACAGTTGGAAAAGAGGGGTTTTGGGTTGGTACGAATTCCTGTGGATGGGGAGGGAAAGTTGAGGTGGGAGGGAGTGAAGGGGCTGTCGGGAGAGGGCTTGGTCTGCGTGCATTTGGCTCATCACGATTTGGGAACGGTGCAAAATCTTTCCGAAGCCAAGAGGTTTGCGGAGCGGACGGGGGCGAAACTTTTTCTGGATGGGACGCATGGGGCGGGCTGGGTTTCGCTGGATGTGGAAAAAGTGGGGGCTGATCTGGTGGCGCTTTCGGGGCATCGGTTGGGAGGACCCCAGGGGTCGGGGGCGCTTTGGGTAAGGTCTGGAATTCGGTGGATGAGTTGGTTGGAGGGGGGAAGGCAGGAGGGGGATCGGCGGGCAGGAACGGAGAATCTTCCTGCGATTGTAGGATTCGGGGTGGCGGCGGAAGAGTGGAGGAAAGATGGAGAAGAAAGACGAAAGCAGGTGGGTAAGGCTCAGAAGATTTTGGCGGATGGGATTTTAAAAAAGGTGCACACAGCAAAGTTGCACGGGACGAAATTAGGAGCGGAGAGGAGTCCGGCCCATCTTGCCTTTAGTTTTAAGGGGTTGGAGGCGGAGAGTTTGGCACTGGTACTGGATCGGGTGGGTTTGGCGGTGCGAGGAGGGAGTGGATGTGTCACGCGGGAGATGAAGATTCCCCCTGGGATGAAGGCGATTGGGGCGGAGGATGGGGAGGCTAGGGCGTTGATTCTTTTTACCCTTGGTCTGAATAGCCAAACGGAGCAGATGGAAGAGGCGGTCACTCGCGTAGTTGAAGGGGTCGATCGGTTGACGAAGGCCTTGCCTGGCTCGCGGGAGTAGGTTGAATAGACAACCATGAAAAAGACAATTCGATTCAAGAAAGAGAAGGATACGAAAAACACGGTGCGATTTATGGAGGAGCCTGAGGACGGTCAACCTCCGGTGGTGGGCACGCTCTATATTCAGAAGTGGTTTGTGAAGGAGCGGGATCAGGTAGAGGTCACGATCGATCTGGGCGGAGATTGAGCCGACCGCGGAGGGGTTAAGTTCTTGAACTGCGAGCTGGGCGAAGCATCTTGGGTGAAGTGAACTCGTTTCTTAAAGTCATCGGCACAGCCTGCTGGTTGGGGGTTGGGTTTGTTGGAGAGGGAAGGGGTGCGCCTTCGCCGGTGGGAGTGGAAGTGGATGGGAAAAATCCGATCCGAGAGATCCCGAGCGATTTTTGTGGATTGAGCTTTGAGACCAAGATGGTTCTACCCAATCCGACGACAGGCAAATCCTACTTTTGCGCAGAGAACTTGCCACTGATCAGCGCTTTCCGAACTTTGGGGATTACCCACCTTCGGGTGGGGGGGAATACGGCGGAGCGGGCGACGGTGAAGATACCCGATCTCAAAGACATTGATCACCTCTTTGCCTTTGCTCGAGCGGCGGGGGTGAAGTTGATTTATAGTGTGCGTTTACAGAAAAATACGCCTGAGGAGGCGGCGAAGATTACGAAGTATGTTACGGAAAAGTACGCGGATCTCCTTTCGTGTTTTATTTTAGGAAACGAGCCGAATAAGGATTTGAAGTATCCGATCTTTCTGGAGGAGTGGAAAAAGTTTAGGGAGGTGATTGTTTCTCCTGCCTTTACCCCTAGCGCCAAGTTTTGCGCGCCCACGGCAACGGATAAAAACCCGGATTGGGCGCGGGATATGGCTGGAGAACCTGGGATGAAAGAGATGCTAGCGATGATTGGTCAGCACTACTACCCGGGCGGGGATGGGCCGAATGTGAAGGATATTGTGAAGGCGAGATCGGACATGCTTTCCCCAGCGTGGCATCCGAAGTATCAGGCTTTTTACGAGCTCTTTGTGCCTGCGGTCTTGCGAAACGGGCTTACGTTTAGGATGAATGAAACGAGTAGTTTCTCGAAGGGGGGAGCCTTGGGGGCGAGTGATACCTACTCGGCCTCGTTATGGATTTTGGATTATTTGTACTGGTGGGCTCACCACGAAGCGAGCGGGGTGAACTTTCATTCAGGGCAAAAAGTCTTACCGGGGACGAACGGACTGGATAAGCCCAATGTTTACACTCCCTTAACTTCCTCGGAAAAAGGTTACACCCTTTTGCCGCCAGCCTATGGGATTAAGGCGTTTACGCTGGGGAGTAGAGGAAAGTTGCTTCCGGTTACGGTCATGGCCAATCGGGATGGGGTGAATCTAACGGCGTATGGGGTAAGTGGGTCGGATGGTTGTCTTTATGTGACACTGATTAATCGGGAGTATGGTCCGCAAGGGAAGGAGGCGGAGGTGACCTTGGATTTAGGGGAATCTTATCTGCGGGGAGAGACGATTTCTTTGTCGCAGGAGAGTGGGGATATTGCGGTGGTGGAGGGAGTATCTTTGGGTGGGGCTAAGTTTGGGGAGGATGGAAAGTGGGCAGGGGGGTGGTCGCCATTGAGCAAAGGTCTAGGAAAGAAAAAAGTGAAGGTAGGGGTGCCCTGTGCCACGGCGATGGTGGTGAAGTTATCGAATCCATAGTCGAGAAACCCACAGGCGGGGTGTTGGATCTTTCTTTTGGATTTTGGATTGGGGAAAACTTGGGCAGGGTAAAGGGATGAGTGAAGCAAAGGGTCAAGGCTGGCGGGATGAGGTGATGCAGAGACTGCGTCAGGTGAAGTATCCTGGGTTTACGAGGGACATTGTCTCCTTTGGGTTGGTGCATGATTTAGATTTGGAAGGAACGGATCTTAAATTAACCCTAAAGCTTTCGACTCCTGATCCGACTTTGCCAGAGAAGTTGGGGCAAGAGATTCGGGATGGGATGAAGGGGTTGCTGGCGGTGAAGAGCGTGACGATTCGGACGGAGGTAGCGCCTCCGGCGGCAGTCGCTTCGACTGGGGCGCAGGGGATCGAGGGGGTGAAGAAGATTATTGCGGTGGCCAGTGGGAAGGGTGGTGTGGGGAAATCTACGGTGGCCTCTAATTTGGCGGTGGGCCTGGCTCAATCGGGATTGAAGGTGGGACTATGCGACTGCGATCTGTATGGGCCGAGTCAGGCTTTGATGTTGGGTTGTCGCGAGGGGGTGCAGGTGGAGGAGGGGACGGAGCGGATTGTGCCCGCGGTGTGTCATGGGGTGAAGTTGATGAGCATGGGGATGTTGTTAGGGGATGATAGTCCGGCTGCTTTGCGTGGACCGATGGTGACTCGATTCACTCAGCAATTTCTGCGGCAGGTGGCGTGGGGGGAGTTGGATGTGCTGGTGTTGGATTTACCCCCCGGGACGGGGGATATTCAGCTGACGATTGTCCAAACCGTGAGTTTGGATGGGGCGTTGATTGTGACGACTCCTCAGGAGGTGGCGTTGGTGGATGCGCGGAAGGCGATCGCGATGTTTCGTAAGGTGAATGTGGAGATCTTGGGGTTGGTAGAAAATATGAGTTATTTTGTGGTGCCAGGAACGGAGGAGAAGCACGAGATTTTTGGTTCGGGGGGAGGAAAGCGGGAGGCGGCGAGGCAGAAGGTGCCGCTGTTGGGGGAGATACCGTTGGATCCAGAGGCGAGGAAGTGCGGGGATGAAGGAAAGCCAGTGCTACTGGTGCGTGCGAGCGCACCTGCGGCGATCGGGTTTCTCAATTTAGTCAATTCTGTGACAAAAATTTTATTTCCAAATATCTCTGCCTAAGAAGTTTACCATACAAAATAATATGGAACTTACTTGCGTTCTGTCTTAAGCGAGCCAAGTTGACTCTATGGGTCCTGCGGTCTCTGTTGGGCAAACGACGGAGTCGAATGCGGTTTTCCGCAATTCGGCGCTTTATCGTGAATTTCTTTTAGAGCGCGAGGAAATTCTGCGTCATAAGTGGCATCTGAGTGAGCAGGCGGGGCATGATGTGGGATTTGAAAAGGGTCTTTTGGATTGGATTGTTAAACATCGGAGTGAGTGGCGGATGAATCGGGAAAAAGAGATCGCTAAAGAGCAAAGCTGATCCTACTATTGCAATACGACGCATGGCGCGTCCTTTAACGGGAACCTGTGAGTTCCTCAAGGAGGCGGAAATGGCAGAGGTAAAGATGATGGATGGGGAAGCTGTGCACCGAGCGGTGCGGCGGATCGCCCATGAAATTGCCGAACGGCAAGCCAAAGGAAATGTTGCCCTGGTGGGAATTCAAACGCGTGGAGTGCCTCTGGCCCATCGTTTGGCCAAGGAATTCCAACTGATTGAAGGGGGTGGGGTTCTACCGGTGGGTTCTTTGGACATTAGTTTTCATCGTGATGATTTGGAGCAGAATGTGCCCGTGCCCAAGGGTTCGGAAGTGCTTTTTGATCTAAAGGGAAAGACGGTGATTTTGGTGGATGATGTACTTTTCACGGGTCGGACGATTCGGGCGGCTTTGGATGCGTTGTGTGATTTGGGTCGGCCCAAGATTATTCAATTAGCGGTCTTGGTGGATCGTGGACATCGCGAGCTTCCGATTCGCCCTGATTACATTGGGAAAAACCTGCCTACGGCAGCGCAGGAAAAAGTGCGGGTTCGATTGATGGAGGTGGATGGAGAAGACGCGGTGATTTTGGAGAAGGGCTCAGGATGAGTGTGACTTGGCAGCGTAAGGATCTGCTCTCTCTGCGTGAGTTGAGCGCCGAGGAGATTGGTAAGGTTCTCTCTACGGCGACAGTTTTTAAGGAAATATTGGGGCGACCGATAAAAAAAGTGCCTGCTTTGCAGGGGAGGACGGTGGTGAATCTGTTTGTTGAACCAAGCACGCGGACGAGGATTTCTTTTGAACTGGCGGCGGTGCGATTGAGTGCGGAT
>CANESK010000063.1 GCA_947441075.1 Verrucomicrobia subdivision 6 bacterium | reverse complement strand
TCCAATGAGCATCGCCTGCTGACGCCTCTGCGATGGTCCGAGCGCTTCTACCGCATCGGCCGTACGCAACACAAGCCAAGGAGTTCCGGATATCTTTCTCGATAAGACCAAGCTCGAAGTGTTTTCATAATTAGGCCGAATCGAAAACCCGCCTGGCTTGGACAAGGCAAATGCGGCCGCCGAGTTGATCGGGTCATTCGGGGAATCTGCCGTCATCGGCTTCGTCCCATTTGGTGAAGGCAACCTTCTTGGCGAAAGGTACTGCACCGTGCTCCCGCTTGTTCCAGGTTTCTCCTGTATCATTAGGTTCTCTGCGGACTTCAAGGTTTCGCCTGGCTGGCTCAAAAGAGGAAAAAGCTCTTTGGCCACCTGCTTCAGACCCACCACGTAGGCGATCGGTTTGGCATTATCTTTCGCGTCCACCGGATAGATTGGCACAATAAACCCAAGACTCGGCTGGCCCTCTCCATCTAGACGCATATTCCACAACCCCCTCTGACGAGCCGCGTTCTCCTTGAGGACATCAAGAAAACCATCCTCTTTCAAAGCGGGAAGGAACTCGCTCGCCACTAAAACCTGCCCACTGGGAGCCACCACCGCGATTCCCGCAATCCCCTCTCGAATCACATTGGCGTTTATTTCTAAGGCGGGAGGTGGAGTGACAAAGCCGTTCTGTTCCGCAACCCGCTTTAGATAATTTCGTAGAAAACCTTCCGCCCCCTCTTTCCGGTCGGCAGGAGTAGCCTCATCCAACAGGGTATCGATATAGATTTTTTGTGACTCATTTCCCGAAATCGACCGCAGGATATCAAATTGGGAACCCAACCACCCCTCGATCGCCGCCGCCCTCGTTTCCACCACTAGGCCCATCTGAATCTGCCAATCTCGTAGGGTTCTCTCCTTTTCGGCCTGAACAAAAGATAGAATTCCTAACACACCTCCTACCGTGAATACCCCCAAGAAAACCACCGCCAAGATTGTTGTCATTTTCCAAGGTCGATGCACCGAAGCTTCAGGAATCTTGGGCGCAGCTAATTTAAGCTTCGATGGATCTTGTGGTGCGGGGATGTTTCCTTCAGCCATATTCAGACTCCTTTCGCTAGTACCGAGGACTATCTCACCAGACCCCACTCGAGCTCAAGTATTTCCTTACCCCTTGTTTTGCTGTACGAAGGATTAATGAGGAATTCGTATCTGCTCATGGGCATCAGCTTGCTCGGGGCTTCCTTCTTTCCATCGGCCTCATGGTCATGGGATGGGGAGTATCAGGTCGTGCAACAGGATCCTATTGCCAAGTTCCCTAAATGGACTGGTATTCTTTCTTCCGTTCAGACCGAACTGGGAGAGAAGGCCGATATCAAAGCCCCCTTCACGGGTGGGTGGGATGAGTTCATTGCCAAAACAAAATCAGATGATCGTCTCGCCATGATCAAGAAAACCAACGAGATATTTAATGGCATGCGCTACGTACCCGATCAGAAAAATTGGGGCGTACCTGACCTCTGGAATACTCCCGTCCAGTTTACCCAGAGCCCTGACTACATCGTCTCGGGAAGGGTCAGTGGCGATTGCGAGGATCACGCCATCGCTAAATACTACGCCCTCCAACGGCTCGGCTTTACCCAAGACGAACTCCGCGTTCTTGTGGTCAAAGATCTAAACCTAGGAGTCGGTCACTGTATTCTTGGGGTCATTTTCGGCGGCCAATGTCTCATCCTCGATAACCAGATCAAAAGTGTCTGGCCCGCCAACCAAATTCAGCACTACAAACCCATCTATGCCATTAATGAAACCCACTGGTGGCAGTTTATGCCAGCAGGAGCCGCCGCTCCCGCCGCCGCTGCGGGTGGTCAAGCCGACTAACTTTTGCTCCTCCTCGCCCAAAGCTTTTCACGCCGCCCTAAGATCGCCACTCTCTAATCTCCATGTCTGAACTCGCTCCTGCCTACGAACCCGCTCAAGTCGAAGACCGTCTCTACCGCCAGTGGAACGAACGTAACGACTACCGGGCCGACCCAGATTCCAAGAAACCTGGCTACGCCATCGTCATTCCGCCACCCAACGTCACCGGCATCCTCACCCTTGGCCACGTTCTCAATAATACCATCCAAGATATCCTCGCCCGACGCGCTCGCCTCCTAGGTTGCGAAGTCCTTTGGCTTCCTGGAACCGATCACGCGGGTATCGCCACTCAAACCGTCGTCGAACGAACTCTAAAAAAGGAAGGCAAGATCCGCCACCGCGACGACCTCGGTCGTGAAGTCTTTTTAAAAGAGATTTGGCAGTGGAAGGAAAAACACGGTGGCATCATTATTCAGCAACTTAAAAAACTCGGCGCATCCTGCGACTGGTCTCGCGAACGCTTCACCATGGACCCTGCTTACTCCGCCTGCGTCCAGCAGGTCTTTGTCGATCTCTTTCAAAAAAAGCTGATCTATCGCGGACGCCGGATGGTCAACTGGTGTCCCATCTCGCGCACTGCTCTTTCCGACGAAGAAGTCGTCATGAAAGAGCAAAAAGGCCTTCTCTATCATTTCCGTGTGCCCCTCGCCGATTCACCCCAAGAATTTCTCACCATCGCCACCACCCGCCCAGAGACTATTCCTGGAGACACCGCTCTCGCCGTGAATCCCAAGGATCCCCGCTACGCCTCCCTCATCGGAAAATTCGCTCTTCGGCCCTTGCCCCCCGAACTCCCCGAAGCTCAGCGCCGCATACCTATTATCGGGGATGATCATGTCGACTTAACTTTTGGAACAGGTGTCCTTAAAGTCACCCCTGCCCACGACCCCGCCGATTTCGCCATCGGCCAACGCCACCAACTCCCTTCTCTTGAAGTCATCGACGAATCGGGCTTAATGACCTCACTCGCAGGTACCTCTCTAGCTGGTCTCGAGCGCAGCAAAGCTCGCCTGGCCGCGGTGGAACAACTCCGCGAACTCGGACTTCTCGAAAAAGAAGAACCCTATACCAATCAGGTAGGCTTCAGTGAACGAGCCGATGTCCCCATTGAGCCTCGCCTCTCCGAACAGTGGTTCCTCCGATATCCCAGTGCGGAAAAGTCCCGTTCGGTCGTCGCCACAGGCCAACTCCGCTTTTCTCCCGATCGTTGGACCAAGGTCTATGACCATTGGATGGAAAATCTTCAGGACTGGTGCATCAGTCGACAACTCTGGTGGGGACACCGTATCCCTGTCTGGTATCGGGGCAACGAAACCCTCTGCCAAATTGAATCTCCAGGCAAAGACTGGACCCAAGATCCCGATGTCCTCGATACCTGGTTCAGCTCTTGGCTCTGGCCCTTTGCTACTCTCGGTTGGCCCGCAAAAACCGCCGAGCTGAAAAAGTTTTACCCGACAACCGATCTCGTCACCGGCCCCGATATCATCTTTTTCTGGGTTGCCCGCATGATTATGGCGGGCTTCGAATACTTGGGAGAACTTCCCTTTCGCCACGTCTACTTCACCGGCCTAATTCGCGATGGCAAAGGAAGAAAACTATCCAAATCTCTTGGCAACTCCCCTGATCCGCTCGATCTCATCGCCAAGTTCGGAGCCGACGGGTTGCGCTTCGGTCTCCTGCGAATTGCTCCCCAAGGCTCCGACATCCGCTACGACGAAAAGCAGATGGAAGAAGGCAGAAATTTTGCCAACAAACTTTGGAACGCTTGTCGCTTCCGTCAACAGCAAGGCCCGTCCAATCCCCTCGCCAATCCCTTACTTCACCCGCGTACCCCCTTCTCCGATTACCTTCTCTCCCAGCTGGACCTACTGGAACGCGACCTCCAGCGTCTCTATGCAACATACGAATTTAGCCAAATCGCACAATCCCTCTACAATTTTGTCTGGAACGAATTTTGTGCGCGTTTCATTGAAACCGCTAAGGCCGACTTCAGTAATCCAGATTCTCCGACCCGCGCAGGCACTCTCGCCACCGCTGACTACGTTCTTTCCCGTGTCCTGCGCCTCCTCCATCCCTTTATGCCATTTATAACCGAAGAGCTTTGGCTAACCCTCGGCCTCGGGCAGGAAACCATCCAGTTCGCCAACTGGCCAAAGGAAAAAGAGATTCAATGGGATCAGGCCCAAGCTAAATTAGCCGAGTCTTGCTATGCCACCGCCGAGGCTGGTCGCCGACTCCGCGGCGAATTCGGTCTTTCAGGATCGGCCAAAATGAAGTTTTTACTCCTTCCCTCTGCGAGCTTCACCCCATCCACCGATGACCTCCGCACCCTCGCCAAGCTCCTACAGGTCGGCTCCGTCGAGATCACCTCCGCTCCGCCTAAAGCCCCACTCATTCCAACCCCCTACGGCGATCTCTACCTACCACTGGAAGGCCTTCTCGATCCTGCCAAAGAACGCACCCGCCTTGAAAAAGAGATCGCCTTGGCTGAGGCCTCTCGGGCCCGAGAAGATGCCAAGCTGGCCGATCCAAAAATGGCCGCCAAAGCCCCTCCAGAGAAAATAGCCGAGTGGCGCCGAATTGAAAAAGAAGCCTCGGAACAGATCATTCGACTTCGAGAACAGCAAAAGCTTTTCACAACTTAATCAAAACCCACTCGTTTTGGGCTAGGCATTCATCATCAGAAGCTGTTTGATCACGATCTTATGGATTCAGGCCACACAATTCCCATCTTAGGTAATGGATACGTCCGATACATCGACCACCTTGGGTCGGACCTGCGAATCGTCGAATCCGCACGCATTTCCTACAAAAGTCCCAGCAAAGGAGAAGATCAGGACAAAAAACTCTTGAGCTATCTCTACAAAAATCGTCATACCAGCCCCTTCGAACAGTGCTCCATTACCTACAATATCAAGATGCCTATATTCATTATGCGACAGTTCGTTCGCCACCGCACCTTTCGCCTGAACGAGTGGAGCGGTCGCTATTCAGAGCTAGCGGATGAATTTTATATTCCCACCCAGTGGCGCGCCGCCGACGCCAAGAATAAACAGGGCAGCCAAGTCTCGAGCGAGTTGGACCACGCCGCCCTCACCCAAGAAGTCAAAGAAGCCCACGAAAAAGCCTACGCCACCTACCAGAGCCTTTTACAGAAGGGTGTAGCTCGCGAACTCGCACGGGCCGTTCTTCCCGTGAGCATTTTCACGGAGGTCTACGTCAACTGCGACCTCCATAATCTAATCCACTTCTTGCAACTGCGGGAAGACGACCATGCTCAAATGGAGATCCGCGAAATGGCCGCCGCCATGCGTGTGGTTGCCGAGCAACTCTACCCTTGGACGTTCGAGGCTTTTCATAAATACCGTTTAGGGGTGACGGATAGAACGAAATCAGCTTAAGCTTAGTCATGGCTAAAAAACCCACCCCTAAGAAGGGTCCCGCGACCCCAGCAACCCCTTCCCCAAAAAAACCCTGCTACCTACCCTTACTTGTCGCAGGGACCGCAGGTTTCGCCCTCGCTTTTGTCCTGCTCAAGGGTTGCCCCACCATGCCCACTTGCCCCATGTACTCTGAGGTCTGCCCCGTCACCTCTACCCTTGAAGTCCTCGAAGCTGATCTACAGCGCGGCGACCTCCCTAAGGCCAAGCAGTCAGCCGCAAAATTAAGCGAATCCCTCGAGCGAACCATGCCCGATCTTGCAAAGATCGCTGATGAAATTACTACCAGCCGCAACTTGGCTGCGGCCAGCGCCAAGGTAGAAGTTCTCAAGAAGAAGATGATGGCGGACATTTCGGCTCTTCCTACTAAGTGATTCGTAAATCCTGGTTAGGGTTGATCGGGGGACTGATGCTTTCCCAAGGACTAGCAGAGACTACCATGAACATCGGCTCACCCATCCCCGCTCTCAGCGCAAAGGACCAAGAAGGTCAGCTGATCGATCTTGCCACCTACGGAAAGAGTGGGTTCCTCCTTGTCTTTTTTTATCCCAAGGCCAACACCCCTGGCTGCACTGCCCAAGCCTGTAGTCTGCGGGACGGCAACACCGAACTCACCCGCCGGGGCGTAAAGATCATCGGTATTAGTGCGGATGCGGTCTCATCCCAAAAAACCTTCGCGACCGACCAAAAGCTCCCCTATCCCCTCTTAGCCGATTCAGAAAATAAGATCATTCAAGCCTTCGGGGTGGGGGGTCTCTTTGGTTTTGCCCAACGCTCCGCTTTTCTCTTTCAAGACGGCAAACTTGTTTGGCGAGATCCCAAAGGGTCCACCAAAGACCAAGCCAAAGTCGTTCTCGATCATCTCGACTCCCTCTCGAAAAAGTGAAGTCGTTCCGCCAGGAACTCACCTTTCGAGTTCCGAAACGGCGCGGGATGCTCAACATCACCCCGCAGGTCAGCGAAGCTCTTATCGCCTCAGGGATTCAAGAAGGCCTCTGCTTAGTCAATGCCATGCATATCACCGCCTCTGTCTTTATTAACGACGACGAGTCAGGGCTCCATGCCGACTTCGAAAAGTGGCTAGAACATCTGGCTCCCGAAAAACCCCATAGCCAATACCGCCACAACGGGGCTGAAGACAATGCCGACGCACACTTAAAACGCTCCATCATGGGACGGGAAGTCGTCGTGGCCGTAACCAAGGGACAACTCGATTTTGGCCCCTGGGAACAGATCTTTTACGGTGAGTTCGATGGTCAACGAGCCAAGCGAGTTCTTATCAAGATACTTGGCGAATAACCTACTCTTTCCCCCTTCCACCGCCCTCGCAGGAAACCTATACAAAGTCCATGACCTCTATCTTCGGAAAACGACTGCAGATATTTACTGGAAACGCCAATCCAGAGCTCGCTCAAAGGATTGCCGATTTCATGAAGATCCCCCTGGGCAAGGCCACGGTATCTACTTTTCCCGACGGCGAGACCTTTGTGAAGTTTGAAGAGAATATCCGAGGCAATGATCTTTTTATTGTCCAGCCAACCTGCCCTCCCACCAATCAAAACCTCATGGAGCTGCTCATCCTCGTCGATGCCGCCCGTCGCGCCAGTGCCTTCCGCATCACCGCCGTCCTTCCCTTTTACGGCTACGCCCGCCAAGACCGCAAAGACCAGCCTCGCGTCCCGATTACCGCTAAGCTCGTTGCAAATCTTCTGGTCGCCGCGGGGGTAAACCGTGTCCTCACCATGGATCTCCATGCCCAGCAGATCCAAGGTTTTTTCGATATTCCGGTCGATCACCTTTTCTGTGCTCCCATTTTCTACCGCTACCTCAAAGAAAAACAAATTCCTGATCTTGTCGTGGTCACCCCTGATATTGGTGGGATGAAAATGGCCGCCGCCTACAGCCAGATGTTTCAGTGCGGTCTGGCTATCGTCAGCAAAAAGCGTCTCAATGCCTCCGAAACCGAAGCCACCCACCTCATCGGGGATGTGAAGGACAAAAACGTCCTCTTGGTCGACGACATCACCGAAACTGCTGGAACCATTTCCTCCGCCGTCGAGATCCTGCGAAAACAAGGAGCCAAGGATATTTACGTCGGGATTCCGCACACCGTGCTTGGAAAAGTCGGCATTGAAAGATTACAGAAACTAAAGATCAAAGAATTAATTACGACGAACACTACTCCACAGCCCGAGATGCCCGGAGTCCCCGCCAAAGTGCTTTGCGTCGCCCCCCTCTTAGGCGAGGCCATTCTTCGAATTCACGAGGGAGAGTCGGTCTCTTCCTTATTTGAAATCCGAGCAGGCGTTAAAACCTAAGGGACCAAACCTACTTGCCTAGCACGTAGGCGAAGAGCAGTGGCGCCACAATCGTGGCATCCGATTCAATAACAAACCGCGGGGTTTTTCCACCCAGCTTTCCCCAAGTGATCTTCTCGTTGGGCACCGCTCCAGAGTACGATCCATAACTGGTCGTGGAATCACTGATCTGACAGAAGTAAGACCAGAGTGGAACCCCTGTTTTACGCAGGTCTTGATGCAACATCGGCACTACGCAAATAGGAAAATCCCCGGCAATCCCGCCTCCAATTTGGAAGAAACCCAGTGGAGTCCCTTGAGTCTTCTGATACCAATCCGCAAAAGAGATCATGTACTCGATACCACTTTTCATTAGGGTGGGCGAGCTGACGTGCTTTTGAATGCAGGCCGCCGCAAACATATTCCCTAAGGTGGAATCCTCCCAACCAGGCACAACAATCGGAATGTTTTTCTTTGCCGCCGCCATCATCCATGAATCTTTGGGGTCAATTTGATAAAACTTTTCTAGCAAACCCTTTTGAAGTACTTCGTAAAAATACTCATGCGGGAAACGCCGGGCCCCAGCCTGATCATCCCGTTTCCAGAGCTCAGTGACCACTCCTTCAATCCGTCTCATCGCCTCCTGCTCAGGAATGCAAGTATCCGTCACTCGATTGAGATGTTCTTTTAAGAGTTTCTCCTCGTCCTTTGAAGTTAAATGTCGGTACTCAGGAATTCGTCGGTAGTGATCGTGGGCCACCAAATTATAGACGTCCTCCTCTAAATTCGCTCCCGTGCAACTAATGGCATGAACTTTATCCTGCCGAATCATTTCTGCTAAAGATAATCCCAACTCTGCGGTGCTCATCGCCCCCGCCAGGGTGACCAGCATCCGCCCACCATCCGCAATATGTTTGCGGTAAGCCATTCCCGCATCCTTGACCACCGCCGCATTAAAATGGCGATAGTGATGATCGATAAATTTAGAAACTGGTCCTTCAGACATGCACGATCAGTCTCCCCTTGATCCCAAGAACTTGACAAGACTATTCGATATTTTCTCTCTGCTTTTTGTGTCGAACATGGGGATCACAAAAATGATCCATCGCCAAAAAAAAGGATTTTGCGTGGCGGGCTAAAAGAATACTCAGGAGCGGTGAAGGCAAAACCGTTAAACAAAATATCAAACGAGGACTCCACTCCGTCCATTGACGAAAAGCAAAGTAAAGGACCATTCCGCCCAAAGCGACCACCCCGTAGTTTACGCCCCAGATCGCCAGAAGAAAATAACCAGGCTCCCGCTCAAAGGCATACCCACAAGAGGGGCACCCGTCATTAGGGCTGAACCAATCAGAGAGACTTCCGACTTTTTTCCAAGACTGAAAGAGCGGCGTTATCCCGCAAGTTGGACAGCGTAAAGCTAGAGCCCTGCGCCCATAAAGTAGCGCCTTTCCAAAAGTTCTGGGGGCCTGGGCCGTCAAATCTCCAATCCCATGATTCATACTCGATGATAAGGGTGGCCCGCTCGCCAACTTTCTAACCGATAAATCTGCTCAAGGAGGACTACCAAAGCTAAATCATGGGAAAGAGTCTGGGGACCTAGAGAGCGCACCGCATCACAACTCGTTCGGAAACTTTCCGAATGCCCCTCTGCCCCCCCAATCATCCAAGCAATTTTTGTTCGGCCCGCCCGCTCCCACTGCTCCCACTCCGTCCGCCAATCCTGAGTACTGCGGGCTTTTCCTAAAGGGTCCAGACAAACCTTCCAC